>JAPUKG010000181.1 GCA_027295775.1 Pseudomonadota bacterium | reverse complement strand
GTACCGGATCACCGGCGCGACGCCGGCAGCGGCCGCCGCCGAGTACGTGGGACGCACGCGCAACGTGGCGCGGAGCTTCCGGCCCCTCTCCGAGGCCGAGCGGACATCTTTCGAGATCGTGCGCCTGCGCGTCGTCGAGGCCGAAGCCGGCGAGGACCTCGCCGCCCTCTCCGCGCGAACCGGGAACTCGTGGGATGAAGGGCGGACCGCCGTGCTGAACGGGCTCTTCCACGACGCGCGCTTCGAGGAGGGGCAGCTCGTGAAGATCGCGCGCGCGGAGCCGTACCTGCCGGGCGGAAGCTCCGACTAGGTCGGGAGGTCGCCCCTCTCCGCCAGCCGCGCGAAGGCGATCACCACGTCCGGATCGAACTGGGTGCCGGCGCCGTCGCGGAGCTCCCGGAGCGCCTCGTCCGGGGAGAGCGCCGCGCGGTGCGTGTCGTCGCGGACCATCGCGTCGAACGCGTCCGCCACCGCGATGATGCGGGACTCCAGCGGGATCTCCTGGCCGGCCTTGCGCTCGGGATAGCCGGTGCCGTCGAAGCGCTCGTGATGGTGCAGGACCACCGGGGCCACGTCCTTCCAGAGCTGGATCCGGCTCAGCATTCGATGCCCGACCACCGGGTGCTTCTGGAATTGCGCGGGATCGCGCTGGTTGGACGCCGAGATCCTGAGCATGCCCAGGTCGTGTAGGAGTGACGCGAAGTGGAGCGTCTGGAGCCGCGCCTCGTCGATCTCCATCTCGCGGCCGAGCCGGTTGGCGAGCCGCGCCACCTGGGTGGCGTGACCCTGCCGCTTCTCCACGTGGGCGTCGAGGGCGACCACGATCATATCGGTCACGTGGGCGAAGAAGTTGCGCTGTGCGCCCTGGAGCCAGGCGTTGTCCACCGCCACCGACGTGAGCGCGGACAGGGTGGCCACCGCATCCACCTGCGTCGGCGAGAAGGTGGCGCCGGGGCGGGTGTGCAGGAGGACCAGGGCGCCCGAGGGTCCGTTGCCGCCGGACAGCGGGAGCGCCAGCCCCGCCGAGAGCGACTCCTTGTCTCGCGACGATCCGGAGCTCTCCATGCGCGTCGGCTGACCGTCGCGCAGCGCCGCCTCCACCAGCTCGTTCACCTGGCTCTCGTGCGCCTGGTAGAGCTTCTCCGCGTGCTTGCCGAGCGCCTTGACGGGAGTGAGGGGCTTGCTCGGCTCCGAGCGCATGATGACCAGGGACGCTCGCGCGTTGGTCAGCGTTCCGGCGCAGCGCGCGGCGCACTCGGCCACCTCGTCGGAGTGCTGCGCGGCGGCGAGATCGCTCGAAACCTCGAGCAACATGACGATCCGATCGTTGTCGGACTTCATGCGCGTGACCGCGCCGCGGATGAGCCGGCGCAGCGCGAAGAAGGAGGCCAGCGAGAGCACGCCCACCCCCGCCATGATTCCCGCCAGGGTCAGCAGCTCGAAGCGGTTCTCTTCCAGCGTCGGGAGCGCGTAGCGGTGGCCGATCAGCAACATGCCCAGCAGCGGAACCACCGCCCCGAGAAAGTAGATCCCGAAAACCGCTCGATCGAGCGTCTGGGAAAACAGGGATTGCAGACCGGTAGAACGACCCATGGCCCCTCCGAATGACAGGTCGAGGGGTCACATATCGGCAACCCCCCGGCAGAGCTGGAGAAAATCCCCAGGGGACCCGGGGCCGGGTGGGGGACCGCGCTGGTGTCCCCAGGGGCGCTGTGCTTCCCTCCGCGGCGTGATCGACCCCCGCCTGCTGTCCGAGCGCCGCGACGAGATCGCCGAGAGCTGCCGCCGGCGCGGCTCCGACGTCGATGTGGACGCGGCCATGGCAGCCCACAGCGAGGTCGCCCGGCGGCAGACGGAGCGGAACGAGGCCAACCGACGCCGCAACGAGCACCAGAAGGCGGGCAAGCGCAAGCTCGAGCCTGACGAGCGCGAGGCCCACAACAACGAGGGCCGGCGCCTGAAGCAGGCGGTGGCCGGTCTCGAGGCCGCGGTGCGCGAGAGCCAGGAGGCGCTCGACCAGTCGCTCCGCGCCATCCCCAACTTCATCCATCCGGACGTGCCGGAGGGCGGCGAGGAGGACTTCGCGGTGCTCCGCCAGTGGGGCGAGCCGCCGAACTTCTCCTTCGAGCCCGTCGACCACCTGGTGATCTGCGAGCGACTGGGTCTCGTCGACTTCGAGCGCGCGGCCAAGGTGGCGGGACAGAAGTTCGCCTTCCTGGTGAGCGAGGCGGCGGTGCTCGAGATGGCGCTCCAGCGCTACGCGCTCGACCTGGTGCGCGCAGAGGGCTACGTGCCGTACTCCACGCCCGACCTGGCGCGGCCCGAGATCGTCGACGCCATGGGCTACAGCCCGCGCGGCGCCGAGACCCAGGTGTACTCCCTCGCCAACGCGAACCTGTGTCTGATCGGCACGGCCGAGATTCCGCTGGGCGGGCTGCACGCGGACACGATCCTGGACGAGGCCGACCTTCCGCTGCGGCTCGCGGGCATCTCCCACTGCTTCCGCACCGAGGCCGGCACGCACGGGCGCGAGAGCAAGGGCCTGTACCGCGTGCACCAGTTCTCGAAGGTGGAGATGTTCGTCTACTGCCGACCGGAGGAGTCGGAGGCGATCCTCGAGGAGCTCGTCGCCATCGAGGAGAAGATCTTCCAGGGGCTCGAGATCCCCTACCGCGTGATCGACGTGGCCAGCGGAGATCTGGGCGCCCCGGCGTACCGCAAGATCGACCTCGAGGCGTGGATGCCGGGCCGCGGCGAGGGCGGAGATTGGGGCGAGATCACCAGCGCTTCGAACTGCACCGACTATCAGGCCCGGCGCCTGCACACGCGCTTCCGCCGTGCCGAGACCAAGAAGAACGAGATGGTGCACACCCTGAACGGGACCGCGGTGGCGTGCGCGCGTACCATCGTGGCGATCCTGGAGAACCACCAGGGCGCCGACGGAAGCATCGCCATCCCGAAGGCCCTCCAGCCCCACATGGGCTGCGAGAAGATTGGGCCGCGCGCAAGCGGGGCGAAGCCCCGCGCGCAGTGAGACGAAGGCGAGCGAAGTCCAGAAGGTGGAGCGGGCGACCCCCAGCCTCGTCCTCGGCACCGCCGGGCACATCGATCACGGCAAGACGGCCCTGGTCTGCGCGCTGACCGGCGTCGATACGGATCGCCTCCCCGAGGAGAAGGCGCGCGGCATCACCATCGACCTGGGCTTCGCCGCCCTCGACCTGCCGGGTGACCTGCGCGTCTCCGTGGTCGACGTACCGGGGCACGAGCGGCTGGTGCGGACCATGGTCTCCGGTGCCTCCGGCTTCGACCTGGTCCTGCTGGTCGTGGCCGCCGACGAGGGCGTCATGCCCCAGACCCGGGAGCACGTGGCCATCTGCGACCTGCTCGGGATCGAGCGAGGGGTGGTGGCGCTCACCAAGTGCGACCTCGTCGACGAGGAGATGCGCGAGCTCGCCGCCGAGGACGTGCGCGACCTGCTGGCGGGCTCGGCCCTGGCCGGCTCTGCGATCGTGCCGGTCTCCTCCGTCGAGGAGACGGGACTCGACGCGCTGCGCGCGGCGCTGGCAGAGACCGTGGACGGGGCCAGCGGGCGGACCCCGCGCAGCGGTCCTCCGCGGCTCGCCATCGACCGGGTGTTCGCCATGCGCGGCTTCGGCACCGTCGTCACCGGAACCCTCGTGGGCTCGGCGCTCCAGACGGGAGACGCGGTGGAGATCCTGCCCGGCGGCCGCCGCGCGCGGATCCGCGGGCTCCAGAGCCACGGCGTCGCGAGCGATCGGGTCGAGCCCGGCGCGCGCTGCGCCGTCAACCTCCAGGGGGTCGAGGTAGCGGAGCTCTCGCGCGGCGAGGTCGTGACCGCGCCGGGTGCGCTCGCACCCACCGACACCTTCGACGTGGAGCTGTCCTGGCTTCCGGGCGCTCCCGACCTGCTGGACTTCGCGGCCATCGAGCTCCTGGCCGGAACCGCGGAGCGCCGCGCGCGGCTGGCGCCGATCGGCTCCGGCGTCTCCGCCGGCGACCGGGGCTTCGCGCGCATCCACGTGGACGGCGAGCCGCTGGCGCTCCTGCCCGGAGACCGATTCATCGCCCGGGGCTTCGCGCGCACCGAGGCCGGCGGAGCCACCGTGGGCGGAGGCGTCGTGCTCGACGTGGCGCCACCCCGACGCCGGCGGAGCGACCCGGCCCTCTCGCGCGATCTCGAGATCTTCGCGCGGCGCGAGCCCGCGGCGGACCTGCTCCAGCGCATTCTGCGCACCGGCCTCTCCGGTGTGGCGCGCGCGCGGCTGGTGAGAGAGACGGGCTTGCCCGAGGCGCAGGTCGACGCCGAGCTCGACGCGCTCCGCGTGGAGGGCAGCGCCGAGCCCGTCGCCGAGGGGGCGGGCGCCGGCGCCATCGGGGATAGGCTCTGGGTGGCGGTCGAGACCTGGCGTCAGCTCGAGGACCGCATGCTGGCCGCACTCGCGGAATACCACGAGAAGGAGCCCCTGCGGCCGGGCATGTCGCGGGGCGCGCTGCGCGGTCGCCTACCCGAGAACGTGCGCGCCGAAACTGCGGAGCGCGCGCTCGCGCGACTCGAGGAGCGGGACGCAGTCCGCGTGGAAGGCGATCTGGTGCGACTGCGGGAGCACGCACCCCGGCTCGACCCGGAGACCCAGGCCGCGGTCGAGCGCATCGCGGCCGAGGCACGTGCGGCCGGACTCGAGCCGCCGGCGCCGCGCGAGTGGGCGAAGCGCCTCGGCCTGGACACGGACCGCTTCCGCGATCTCGTCGCGCACCTGGAGCGCGAGGAGCAGCTCGTGCGCGCGCCCGGCGACCTCTGGTTCGACAGCAGAGCCGTCGACGACCTGCGCGACCGGGTCGTGGCCCATCTGCGCGAGCACGGCGAGCTCGACACCCCGAGCTACAAGCGCCTGATCGGCACCAGTCGCCGCGTCGCCGTGCCCCTGATGGAGCTGCTCGACGAGCTCCACGTCACTCGCCGCCGGGGCAACGTGCGGATCCTCCGGAGAGACCGAGATCGTTCGCAGTGAACGGGGGAAGTCGGATCCTCTGGGCTGCGGCCCTCCTGCTGGTACTCCACGCGAGCCTCGTGGCCTGGGGGATCGCTCGCAACTCGGTCACGATCGACGAGGCCAACCACCTGCCCGCGGGCATGAGCTACGTCCGCTTCGGGACCTACGAGCTCTACCACCAGAACCCGCCCCTTGTGAAGCTGCTGGCCACCGGCCCCGCGCTCCTGGCCGGGGCAAGCGAGGACTACGGGCGGTTCTGGCGGCACGCCCGCATGACGGGCGGGCCCATCAACTACGTGGGCATGGGCCAGGACTTCATGCGCGCCAACGAGTCGCCCCCCGGCCACTACCATCGGATCTACCGGGCTGCCCGCGTGGTGGGGCTCCTCTTCTCGATCCTCGGCGGTGTCGCACTCTTCACCTGGGCCCGGGAGCTCTTTGGTGACCGTGCCGGTCTCGTCTCGCTGGCGCTCTGGTGCTTCTCGCCCAACATCATCGCGAACGCCGCGATCCTGACCACGGACCTTCCCGCCGCAGTGATGATCCTGGTCTCGACCTACGCCTTCTGGCGCTGGCTGCACGGGCCCAGACCGGGCTGGTTGGGCGCGTGCCTCGTCGGAGTTCTGCTGGGCCTCGCGCAGCTGACGAAGTTCAGCGCACTGGCGCTGTTCGGGCTCTGGCCCCTGCTCGCGATCCCGGTCCTCGCCGGCTGGGGTGAGACCGGGCAGAGGAAGGCCCCGGGTCCGCTCCTGGCCAGGGGAGCCGCCATCGTCACTCTCAGCCTGCTGACGATCAACCTGGGCTACGGCTTCGAAGGCAGCGGACGGCACCTGGGCGAGTTCGACTTCCTGTCGACGACCCTGACCGTGCCCCGTCTTCGGCCCGCCGATCCGCAGCCTCTCCACTTTCACCGTTCGGTGTATGCCGCGCGGGTCAATCGCTTCCGCGGGACGGTGCTCGAGGACCTGCCGGTCCCGCTTCCAGAGCACTACCTCCTCGGATTGGACGAGCAGAGCTTCGAGACGAATCCCCAGTTTCCGGGATACGGCTTCCCGGTCTACCTGCGCGGCGAGCTCAGGGTGGGCGGATGGTGGTACTACTACGTCTACGCGCTGCTGGTGAAGTCCACGCCCGGGGCACAGCTGCTCGCGCTGGCCACCCTGGCGGCGCTGCTCTTCGCCGCCCGAACCCGCCTCGGCCCGCGGACGGAGATCTTCGTGTGGCTCCCTCCGATCGCGATGCTCGGGGCGATGACCTTCCTGACCGACATCAATCTCGGCCTGCGCTACGCGCTCGTCTGCTTTCCCTTCTTCATGCTGGCAGCGGGACGACTGGGCCCGCTGTGGAGCGCCCCGCGCTGGCGCGCACTGATCGTGCTGGGGATCGCCCTCCACGCGGGATCGACCCTGTGGATCGCGCCCCACTACGCCGCCTACTTCTCCCCCATGGTCGGAGGACCTGCTCGGGGCCACGAGCACCTGATCGACTCCAACCTGGACTGGGGGCAGGACCTGCTCGCGCTGCGCGACTGGTTGGACGAGCGCGGGGTCGAAGCGATCCGGGCGGCGCTCTTCACGAACATCGACCCCGGGCTCGCGGGATTGCGCACCAGCCTGATTCCGAGGGACCCGACCGCGGTGGCCGAGCACCCCACCGCGGAGCCGGATGCCGACGAGCCAGTGGTGCTGTTGCCCGGCTTGTACGCCGTGAGCGTCAACTACGTGATGGGATTGCCGTTCCGCATCATCCTTCGGGATCGCGCGATTCCGGTGCCGCAGAACGCCTACTCGTACTTCCAGGCGCTAGAGCCGATCGACCGCGTCGGCTACTCCATCTGGATCTACGAGCTGAGCCGCGAGGACTCGGAGGCCCTGAACCGACAGCTCGGTCTCCCGAGGCGGAGCTAGTTGGTGATCGGCTCCCGCGTTGCGGGATCCGCAGGGCCGGATCACCCCGCGCTATTTTCGGCGCCGGTAGACGTGCCAGAGCGTCCGGGGCCGGACGCTAATCGTCTCTTCCGTGTAGCCCCTACGTCGGAGCGCGGGAGCGAGCTTCTTTTGGCAGGCATGTGAGCGCGGGCTGATGCGGAGCACGACCACCGCGGGCTGGCGCGAGAGCATGTCATCGTGGGCGGCGCCACAGCTCGGCAGGCCAACCAGGTGAAGGTAGGAGCCCCAGGCATCCGCAATTCGCAGGAATCGGTTCGGCGAGCGGCGCTCGCCAAGGACGTAGACCGCCTCGGCCGACAGCGCCACGAGCTCCCCGTCGCTCCCGGCCGACTCGACAATGCGATGGACAAGTGTCTCCTGCTGGGCCAGCGTGAGGCCCTGCGCCGGTGCGCGTTCGTCCCACAGCCCGTAGGCGGACAACGCGAAGAGAAGGGGAAGATGGAAGGCTACGCTGGCGACGCGCTGGCGCGCAGGCCAGCGGCGGGCGAGCGAGCCAATCAGCACATCGTGTGCAACGTGCCACAGCCAGCCTACGAAGAAAGCGACGAAGGGCAGAAAGGGCAGCATGTCGGGGTAGTTCCCGAACACGAAGCTGTTCCACCCGATCCAGCCCAGCGTGACCAGAGGCACGGCACCGAAACGCGTCGA
>JAPUKG010000180.1 GCA_027295775.1 Pseudomonadota bacterium | reverse complement strand
TTGATCCCACTGCAACCAAAGTGAGCCCCGCCGCTGGGGGTGGCACCCCGACTTCCACGCAACCCCGTTCGCGTTGCCCTGCGATGTCCGCATTGGGCGCCAATTCCGCTCCGGAGCCTGCGATAGACTGCGCGCGTGTTCGCCGAGCGAAGGCAGCGGGTCCTCGATGCGATGGGGTCGGATGGGGTAGCGATCTTCGTCGGAGCGCGGATGGTCACCCGCTCGAACGACACCGAGTTCCCCTTCCGGCAGGACAGCGACCTCCTCTACCTGACCGGCTTCGATCACCCGGACGCAGTCGCCGTGCTGCGCACCGAGGGCGGGCCGGCCTTTACCCTGTTCGTCCAGCCCCGGCAGCGCGAGGCCGAGACCTGGACCGGACGGCGTCCCGGCGTCGAGGGCGCCACCGCGGAGTACGGGGCGGACGAGGCGCATCCGGTGGACGCTCTCCACAAGGAGCTGCCCGAGATCCTGAAGAGCGCGCGGCGCATCTATCACGTGCTCGGACGCGACGCGGACCTGGACCGCAAGATCGTGGAGATACTGGAGGACCTGCGCCGGCGCTCCCGGATCGGGCTCGAGCCGGCGTCCGAGATCGTCGATCCGCGCTCCATCGTTCACGAGATGCGCCTGATCAAGAGCCCCGAAGAGCTCGACATCATGCGCCGGGGACAGGAGATCACCCGGGACGCGCACCGCGAGGCCGCTCGTCTGGCACAGCCCGGCCGCAACGAGCGCGAGCTGGAGGCAGTCCTCGACTACACTTTCCGGCGCCAGGGCGGAAGCGGCCCCGCCTACACGAGCATCGTGGGCGGAGGCGTCAACGCCACCATCCTCCACTACGTCACCAACGATCAGGAGCTTCGTGCGGGCGAGATGGTGCTGATCGATGGGGCCGCCGAGTACCAGGGCTACGCCTCGGACGTCACAAGGACCTACCCGATCGGCGGCCGCTTCCAGGGTCCGTGCCGCGCGGTCTACGAGGCGGTGCTGGCCGCCCAGGATGCCGCTGTGGCGGCCTGCACCCCGGGCACCACCCTGGAGGAAGTGCACCAGCTGGCGGTGCGCGTGCTCGTCGAGGGCATGGTGGGCTGCGAGCTGCTGAGCGGCACCGTCGACGACCTGGTCGCCGCCGAGGCGTACAAGCCGTTCTACATGCACCGCACCAGTCACTGGCTGGGGCTCGACGTTCACGACGTCGGTTCCTACTCGCAGGACGGGAAGCCGCGGCCGCTCGAGCCCGGCATGGTGCTCACCGTCGAGCCCGGCATCTACGTGGCCGAGGACGACGAGAAGGCCGACGAGCGCTTCCGCGGCATCGGCGTCCGGATCGAGGACGATGTGCTGATCACCACCGACGGCCACGAAGTACTCAGCGCAGAGATCCCCAAGCGACTCGACGAGGTCGAGGCATGGGTTTCGAGCGGCTAGTCACACGCGGAACGGAGGAGCCCGCCGCACATGCCCGACATCGAGTCCCTGCTCAAGGAGAAGCGGGTCTTCAAGCCGAGTCCTGAGTTCTCGCGGCAGGCGAACTGGAACCGCAAGACGGTCGCCGAGTACCGGAAGCTGGGGTCGACGAACCCGACGCGCTTCTGGGCAAAGATGGCGAAAGAGCACGTCAGCTGGTTCACCCCCTGGAAGAAGGTGCTCGACTGGAAGCCGCCATTCGCGAAGTGGTTCGTCGGGGCCAAGCTCAACGTCAGCTACAACTGCCTCGATCGCCATTTGGAGGGCGAGAACGCCTGGCGCCGCAACAAGGCCGCCATCATCTGGGAGGGCGAGCCCGGCGACAGCCGCGTGATCACGTACGCCCAGCTGCACCGCGAGGTCTGCAAGTTCGCCAACGTGCTGAAGGGCCTGGGTGTGAAGAAGGGCGACCGGGTGGCGCTCTACATGCCCATGATTCCCGAGCTCGCCGTAGCCATGCTGGCCTGCACGCGGATCGGCGCACCCCACAGCATCGTGTTCGGTGGCTTCTCGGCGGACTCGCTGCGTGACCGCATCAACGACGCCGGCGCGGTGGTAGTGATCACCGCCGACGGCGGGTACCGGCGCGGCAGCTCCTTCGCCCTGAAGCCGATGGTGGACAAGGCGGTGGAGGGCGCGGACTGCGTCGAGCACGTGGTCGTGGTGAAGCGCACCGGCGAGACCACCGGCATGATGTCGCCCCGAGACGTCTGGTGGCACGACCTGATGGCCAACGCCAGTCCCAAGTGCCCGGCCGCCAAGCTCGACGCCGAGCACCCGCTCTTCATCCTCTATACGAGTGGAACCACCGGCAAGCCCAAGGGCATCCTGCACACGACCGGCGGTTACCTGGTCCACGTCGCGACCACGGCCAAGGCCATCTTCGATCTCAAGGACGAGGACGTGTTCTGGTGCAGCGCCGACATCGGCTGGATCACCGGGCACTCCTACGTGATCTACGGGCCGCTCGCGAACGGCGCCACCACAGTGATGTACGAAGGCGTCCCGACCCACCCGGGGCCAGATCGGTGGTGGTCGATCATAGAACGCTGGGGGGTCTCGGTCTTCTACACCGCGCCCACCGCCATCCGCACCTTCATCCGCCTCGGCGACCAACACCCGAAGAAGCACGACCTGTCATCGCTGCGCCTGCTCGGAACTGTCGGCGAGCCCATCAACCCCGAGGCGTGGATCTGGTACCACCGGGTAATCGGCGGACGGAAGTGCCCCATCGTCGATACCTGGTGGCAGACCGAGACCGGCGGGATCATGATTACGCCCCTGCCCGGTGCCGTCGCCACCAAGCCGGGGTCGGCGACGTTGGCCTTTCCCGGCATCGACGCCGAGGTATTGAGCGAAGAGGGCGACCCCACAAAACCCCCGGGCGGCGGGTTCCTGGCCATCCGAAAGCCCTGGCCGGGGATGCTGCGCGGCATCTGGGGCGACAACCAGCGCTACGCGGAGACCTACTGGTCGAAGTGGAAGAACATCTACTTCGCCGGCGACGGCGCCCACCGGGAGAAGGACGGCTACTTCTGGATCATGGGGCGCGTGGACGACGTGATGAACATCTCCGGTCACCGCATCGGAACGATGGAGGTGGAGAGCGCGCTCGTCTCCCACCAGCTGGTGGCCGAGGCCGCAGTCGTGGGGAGGCCGGACGAGATCACCGGCACCGCGATCGTGGCCTTCGTAACCGTGCGCGTCGGCACGAAGACCGACGTAGACCTGGTGGACACCCTGCGCAATCACGTGACCAAGGAGATCGGCGCCATCGCCAAGCCCAAGGAAATCCGCTTCACCGACGCCCTGCCCAAGACGCGCTCGGGCAAGATCATGCGACGACTCCTGCGCGACATCGCTTCGGGCAAGGACACCGTCGGCGACACCACCACCCTCGAGGACTACAGCGTCCTGGCTGCGCTCCGCGAGTCCGACGACGGCTGAGGACACATCATGCCCGTCGCCAGCTTCGACAAGGAGATCGAGGGCTTCATGGCGGGGCTCGTCAAGCGCAACCCCGGCGAGCCCGAGTTCCAGCAGGCGGTCCACGAGGTCGCGCAGGACATCATCCCCTTCGAGATCGACCACCTCGATTACAAGGACGCGCACATCCTCGAGCGGATGACCGAGCCGGACCGGATCATCATCTTCCGGGTGGCTTGGGAGGACGACCAGGGCAACGTGCGCGTGAACCGCGGCACCCGGGTGCAGTTCAATAACGCGATCGGGCCCTACAAGGGCGGGATCCGCTTCCACCCGTCGGTGACGCTCAGCGTGCTCAAGTTCCTGGGCTTCGAGCAGACCTTCAAGAACTCGCTGACCACGCTGCCCATGGGCGGTGCCAAGGGCGGCGCGAACTTCAACCCCAAGGGCAAGTCCGACCGGGAGGTGATGCGCTTCTGCCAGTCCTTCATGACCGAGCTGTCCCGGCACATCGGCGCCACGGTAGACATCCCGGCCGGCGACATCGGCGTGGGCGCGCGGGAGGTCAGCTACCTGTTCGGGCAGTACAAGCGGATCCGAAACGAGTTCACCGGGGCCCTCACCGGCAAGGGCCTGGCCTTCGGCGGCAGTCTGATCCGCACCGAGGCGACTGGCTACGGCTGTGTCTACTTCGCGCGCGAGATGCTGGCGCGGCGCAGCGACGGGCTCCGGGGCAAGACCTGCACGATCTCGGGATCCGGCAACGTGGCCCTCTACACGGCACAGAAGCTGATCGAGCTGGGCGCGAAGGTGGTGACGCTCTCGGACTCCTCCGGGTTCGTCCACGACCCAGACGGGATCGACGAAGAGAAGCTCCGCTACGTGACCGACCTGAAGACAGTGCAGCGCGGGCGCATCTCTGAGTACGCGAATGCCTACGGGTGCGAGTTCCACCAGGGCAAGCGCCCCTGGAATGTGCCCTGCGATCTCGCCTTCCCATGCGCGACCCAGAACGAGATCGATCGCGACGACGCGTCCGCCCTGCTGAAGGGCGGCGTGCAGGCGGTGGTCGAGGGCGCCAACATGCCGAGCTCCCTGGATGCGATCCAGGCCTTCCAGAACGCGCGGATCCTGTACGGGCCGAGCAAGGCCGCCAACGCGGGCGGCGTGGCGGTGTCGGGTCTCGAACAGACCCAGAACGCCATGCGCCTGTCGTGGTCCCGCGAGGAGGTCGATCGGCAGCTGCGCGAAATCATGGCCAAGATCCACGCCCAGTGCGTCCACTGGGGCGGGGACGGCGACACCAACAGCTACGTCAACTACGTCCGCGGCGCCAACATCGCCGGCTTCGTGAAGGTGGCCGACGCCATGCTGGCCTACGGGGTGCTCTAGACCGACGAGCTCGCCGACAGTCGTTCCTCGAGCTGGCGCGGATCCGTCGTCGCACCTTCAGGACCGGAGGGCGACAGGGTCGCTCGAGCGGGGCCCGCGGAACCAGGCGCCGTCGGCGCCGCGGGTCACCTGGATCACCTCGCCCAGCTCGGGATGCGGCTGCTCGGGGGCTTCACCGCACAGCTTCTCGACGATGGTCCGGATCACGCCCTTGTGGGCGACGACCAGACACGAGCGCGCCTCGCTCTCGAGCAGCCGGTCGAGACCCGCGAGCACGCGCTCCCGGAACGCCGCGCGGCGCTCGCCTTCCGGGAACTCGAAGCCCTCGAGCCGCGACTGCCAGTCGCGGTAGAGGGCCGGCTCGGCGGCCTCGATCTCCTCGGCGGTGAGCCCCTCCCAGCGTCCGAAGTCGATTTCCCGGAACCCCGACTCCAGGTGGACCGCGGCACCCGGCGCCACGGTCGCGGCCGCGGCCCACGAGCGCTGCAGCGGACTCGCCACCACCCGGTCCACGCGATCCACGGGCAACGAACGCGCGGCGTCGCGCATCTGCTCTCGCCCCTCCGCCGAAAGCGGCACATCGGTCGCGCCGTAGAAGCGAACGCTCGACTGGTGATCGGTCTCACCGTGGCGCACGAGGATGAGGGTCTGGAGCATGGCAGCGCGATTCTCGGGAAAGCGACGGAGCGGGGCAAGGGGCACGGCCTACTTGGCAGGCGTTGGACATCCTCCAGGGGGCGGGTGGGGACCGGCCGCTCTATCCTGAGGAACGGGGGAGCTTCCATGACGGGAAGGGGTTGGATCCTGCTTGTCGCCGCCCTGGCGCTGGTGGGCGCAGTGGTCGTAGCCGTACCTCGGCTCGAGGGCGGCGAGCCGGTCATCGAAATGGTCTCGGAGCTCGTGGTCGGCGCTGCGCCGCGCGAGGTCGGGATCGAGCTCTCGGACGAAGGGGCGGGCCTGCGCACGTTGGAGGTCCGGCTCGCACACGCGGGCGGAGAGACGGCGCTCCTCGATCGCCGCTTCCCGGGAGGGTGGCTCCAGGGCGGCGCCCGGGGAACGGATCGCCAGCACCTGGTGGTCCGCGTCGACGCCGGCTCCCTCGGTCTCGCGGACGGCGACGCGGAGCTGGTGGTGGCGGCCCGGGACTGGTCCTGGCGGGGCGCGTTCGCCGGGAATCGGAGCGAGCTGCGCATCCCGGTGCGCATCGACACCCTTCCGCCGAGGCTCGACGTGGAGAGCGGTCTCACCTACGTGCACCGCGGCGGCTCGGCGGCCGTGGTCTACCGGGTGGATCCGGATGCCGCCGAGCACGGCGTGCGCGTGGGCGACGCCGTCTTCCACGGCTTCTCCTTGAATGGAGACTCGAGCCGAAAGCTGGCCCTCTTCGCCGTCCCCGTGGACGCGCCGCCCGAGCCGGCGGTGTACGTGGTGGCGGTGGACGCGGCCGGCAACGAGACCCAGGCGTCGTTCCCGGCGCGGATCCTCGAGCGTGAGTTCGAGCGAGCCACGGTCTCGTTGCCCGCCGGCTTCCTGACAAGGGTGGTCTCCGCGCTGGCGAGTGCGACGGGTGTGCGCACCGATGACCCCGTGGCCGCGTTCCAGGAGATCAACGTGGAGATCCGGCGGCGCAATGAGGACCGAATCCGCGAGGTGGTGCGGGGCTCGGGGAACGAACGATACTGGGAGGGCGCGTTCAGCCAGCTCCCCGGTTCCGTGGTCACCAGCGGGTTCGCGGAGCAGCGCAGCTACCGGGTCGAGGGCAGGCCCGTCTCTGAGGCGCGCCACTACGGCTTCGACCTGGCCTCGACCCGCGCGGCGCCCGTCACCGCGGCGAACGCAGGCGTCGTCCTCTTCGCCGACGACCTCGGCATCTACGGAAACTGCGTGATCCTGGACCACGGCCAGGGGCTGACCTCCTTGTACGGGCACCTGTCGCGGCTCGACGTCCAGGTAGGCGACCGGGTCGCCAAGGATCAGCCCCTCGGTCTCTCGGGCGCCACGGGCCTGGCGGGCGGAGATCACCTGCACTTTGCCATCCTGGTAGGAGGCACGTACGTCGACCCCCTGGAGTGGTGGGATCCGAAATGGGTGCACAGTCACGTCGAGACCCGGATCGGAACCGGGGAGTGAAGGTCGCGGTGCACGCCGACCTCGCTGGTCGGCTGCTGCGCCGCTACAAGCGATTCCTGGCGGACGTGGAGACCCCGGACGGAGCGTTGCTCACCGTCCACTGTCCCAATCCCGGGAGCATGCTCGGTCTCGACACGCCCGGCTCCCCGGTGCGCTGCTCCACCAGCGACAACCCGAGGCGCAAGCTGCGCCACACCCTCGAGATGATCCGCGTGGGCCGCGTCTGGGTGGGGCTGCACACCGGCCGCGCCAACCAGCTGACGGCACGTGCGCTGGAGGCGGGCGCCATCCCCGCGCTTCGCGGCTACCGGGAGATCCGGAGCGAGGTACCGGTGGGGGGTGGATCCCGGCTCGACTTCCGTCTCGACGCGCGGCGCGGGGGTAGCGACCGGCGGCCCTGCTTTGTCGAGGTGAAGAGCGTAACCATGGCCGAAGGGCGACGAGCGCGCTTCCCCGACAGCGTGACCGAGCGCGGACGGCGGCACGTCGACACCCTGGCGAGATTGCGGGCAGGGGGCGCACGCGCCGTTCTCCTGTTCGTCGTGCAACGCCACGACTGCGACATCATCGAGACCGCTGACGAGATCGACCCCGCGTACGGAAGGGCGCTGCGGCGGGCCGCGGCAAGAGGCGTCGAGGTGTTGGGTGTCGCGGCGCACGTGGGTGCGCGGTGCATCCAACTCGAGCGACCGCTCCCCGTGCGCCTGTGAAGCGCGTCCGGGCCGCCCTCCTCCGCTGGTACAAGCGCAACCGCCGGGACCTGCCCTGGCGGAGGACGCCCGATCCGTACGCCATCTGGATCTCGGAGACGATGCTCCAGCAGACGCGGGTCGAAACGGTAATCCCCTATTACGAGCGGTTCCTCGAGCGCTTCCCCACCGTCGAGGCCCTGTCCAGCGCCGAGACCGAAGACGTGTACGGTCTATGGGCCGGGCTCGGCTACTACTCCCGCGCCCGCAACCTGCACGCCGCCGCCCGGTGCATCGTCGACGAGTGGAACGGAAGGCTCCCAGAGGATGCCGACGGCCTGCGCAGCCTGCCCGGCGTCGGCCGCTACACCGCCGGCGCGGTGGCTTCGATCGCGTTCGACCGACCCGAGCCCATCGTCGATGGCAACGTGGCCCGGGTCCTGTCCCGGCTGCACGGCATCCGCGAGGACGTGAAGAGCAAGGCGGTGGTCGACCGGCTCTGGGAGGAAGCCGGGCGCCTTGCGGTGGGACCGCGGCCGGGCGACCTGAACCAGGCGCTGATGGAGCTCGGCGCCACCATCTGCACGTCGCGTGCCCCGCGTTGCATGGCCTGCCCCATCGCCATCCACTGCGACGCGAACCGTCGGGGCGATGCCGAGGCGCTCCCGGTACGCACGCCGAAGACACCGCCGCGCGCCATGGAGGCCGCTGTGGCCTGGATCCCGCGGCGCGGCGTGGTGCTCGCCGTGCGCCGCCCGCCGGGCGGCCTGCTCGGAGGACTGTGGGAGCTGCCCGGCGGCGAGGTCGGCAATGGCGAGAAGCCCGCCGCCGCCCTGCGCCGCCTCCTCCGCGAAGGCACTGGCCTGGAAGTGGGACGCGCGCGGCACCTTGGCTGCGTGAAGCACGGCTTCACCCACCGCGACCTTCGGCTCCACGTCTACCGCTGCGAAAGCCCGACCGGCCGCGTCCGCCTCAACGGCTTCGACGCCCACAAGTGGCTTTCCCCCAGCCGATTCGACGCGCTGGCGAAAGGCGCCGCAACGAAGAAAGCGCTGGGACTGATCCAGGGTCGCTGAGGTTTGTGGGGTTTCCTCCTGGGGGCAGCGAAGCGCAGGAGCCCCTCTGCTACACGGAGACCACCCTGATGAGATTCGTACCGCCGGCCTGCTGATTCTGGCCCGCCGTCACCACCGCGACGTCGCCCGATTGGGTGTAGCCCAGCTCCGTGGCGCGACGAATCGCGAAGGCGATGCGCGCCTCGTCGGTCGGCTCGCCGCTGTAGAGGATCGGAAAGACACCCCAGTTCATGGCGAGCCGGCGCACCACGTCCGGCGCCGACGTGACGGCGAGGATCGTGCACTCGGGCCGGTGCTTGGAGACCTGTCGCGCGGTAAAGCCGGTCTCGGTAAGGCACACGATGGCAGCGGCCTTCAGGTGCTCGGCCATGGTGATCGAAGCCTGGGCCACCGCCTCGGTCACCACGTTGGAGGGATGCGGGTGCACCTTCTGGAGGTGCCCGTACTCCCCGAACGACGCCTCGGCCTGGACCGCCAGCGCCGCCATGGTGCGCACCGCCTCCACCGGATAGGTGCCCACCGCGGTCTCGCCCGAGAGCATCACCGCCGAGGTTCCGTCGAGGATGGCATTGGCCACGTCGCTGGCCTCGGCGCGCGTCGGTCGGGGGTTCCGCTCCATGGAGTCGAGCATCTGGGTGGCCGTGATTACGGGCTTTCCGTTCATCACGGTCGTCCGGATGATCCTCTTCTGGATGGCGGGCACCTCTTCGACGGGCAGCTCTACGCCCAGATCGCCCCGGGCGACCATGGTGCCATTGGCCTCGTTGATGATCTCGAGCAGGTGCTTGACGCCCGCCCGATTCTCGATCTTGGCGATGATCGGGACGTCGGCATCGTGGTCCGCCAGGATCGCCCGAATCGCCGCCACGTCCGCGGCGTTCTGCACGAACGAAGCGGCGATGTAGTCGACGTCGTTCTCGGCGGCGAAGATCAGGTCGTCGTGGCTCTCCGGGCCCATCGCGCTGCGCCGGAGCTCGGTGTGGGGGAGATTCACACCCCTGCGGTCGCGCAGGGTCCCGCCGCACACGACCACGCAGTGGATGGTCCCCTCCACTACCTCGACCACCTCGAGCTCGAGCTTGCCGTCGTCGATCAGGACCACGCTGCCCTTCTTGACCTCGTCCGCCAGGCCGGAGTAGGAGACCGAGACGCCGGAGAGGCTACCCTGGCGGCCGTCCGTGTAGAGCAGGAACGGCTGGTCGTGGTCGAGCACCACCGAGCCGCCGCGCAGCTCGCCCGTGCGGATCTCGATGCCCACCGTGTCCACCATGGTGGCCACGTTGGCGCCGATCTCGCCGCAGACCCGGCGGATCATCTCGAGGCGCTCGCGGTGCTCCTCGGGCGACCCGTGGGAGAAGTTCAGGCGCGCGACATTCATGCCCGCGTGGATCATCTCCTTCAGGACCTCGGGAGAGTCACAGGCAGGGCCCATCGTGGCGATGACCTTGGTCTTGCGCAGGCGGCGGCCGCTCATGCCCCGGATCGTAGCAGCACGGGTTGAAGCCCCGCCGGACTAGCTCGGCCGCCGCGCCACCAGCAGCGTGACCTTCTGGGTGAGCACGGTTTCTCCGCGCTGGTTCTCGACGGTGTCGGCGAGGGTGACGATCCCGCAATCGGGCTTCGAGCGCGACGCACGCGCCTCGATGCACTCGGTGTCGTAGCCAAGCTCGTCGCCGGGCCGCGCGGGATGGGGGAAGCGGATCTCGTCCTTGCCCAGCATGGCCAGCACGGCGATCCGGTCCGGGTGGTCGAAGAAGAGTCGCGTGCAGATGGCGAACAGGTGCAGCGACGAGGCCGTAAGTCCCTTGTAGAGGGAGCGGCGGGCCGCCTCTTCGTCGACATGGAAGGGCTGGGGATCCCAGCGGCGCGCGAACCCGACGATCTCGTCGGCGCTCAGCACGTAGCTTCCGACGCGGCTCCGGTAGCCGACCTCCAGGTCCTCGAAGTAGGTCCGCACCGGATCAGAATACTCGATACAGGAAGGGGGATGATCAAGCGGCGGGAGCCGGGAGCCGCCAGCGCAGCCAGGCCATTCCGGCGGCGCCGGCCACGGCAGAGCCGCCGAGGATGCCCACCTTGGCCGCGTCGAGGGCGCCTCCATCGAGGGCGAGCCCCGCGATGAAGAGCGCCATGGTGAAGCCGATGCCGGCCAGCATCCCGGCGCCCGCCATCACGCCCCAGTCGAGATCCTCCGGCAGTTTCGCCAGACCGAGGCGCACGGCCAGCCAGCTCACGCACACGATTCCGACCGGCTTGCCGATCACGAGGCCCGCCGCCGAGGCCACGGCGATCGGGTTGCCGAAGTCCGAGATCTCGAACGTCACACCCGCGTTGGCCAGCGCGAAGACGGGCATGATCGCGAAGCCGACCCAGGGATGGAGCCGGGTCTCGAGGCGCTCCAGCGGCGAGACCGCTTCGCGCGCGGCGGTCTCCACCTGGCGCAGGGCCGCCCCGCGTGCAGCGGGGCTGTCCCAACCGCCGCCCTGGAGGAAGCTGCCCGCGCTCTGCACGGTCTCGCCCAGGAGACCGGGACTCACCCAGCTCCGTGCCGGCGTGAGCAGGCCGAGCACCACGCCCGCGATGGTGGCGTGGACGCCGGACTCGTGGAAGGCGAGCCACACGCCGGCCCCCATCACGAGATAGACCCCGATGCTGCGTACGCCGACCCGTGCCATCGCGACCACCACGCCCACGCCGAGGACTCCGAGCAGCAGCGCGGTGGTATCGATGGTCTCGGTGTAGCCGATGGCGATCACCAGGATGGCGCCGATGTCATCGGCGATGGCAATGGAGAGCAGCACGACGCGCAGGGAGAGGGGGACACGGGATCCGAGGAGCGCCATGCATCCCACCACGAACGCGATGTCCGTGGCCATGGGAATGCCCCAGCCCCGCTGGCCGGCCTCGCCGAGCTGGAGCCACAGATAGATGGCGGCGGGTGCGATCATCCCGCCGAGGGCCGCGGCGATGGGCAGCGCGGCCCGGCGCGGATCGCGCAGCTCGCCGATCACTGCCTCGCGTTTCACCTCGAGGCCGATGACGAAGAAGAAGATCGCCATCAGGCCGTCGTTGATCCAGTGCTTGAGGGAGTGGCTCATCTCGAGGGAGCCGATCCCGATGGTGAACGGCGTATTCCAGAACCCGAGGAAGCCGTCGGCGAGCGGTGAGTTGGCGAGGACGAGCGCGGTGCCTGCGCACAGAATGAGCACCACGCCGCTCGCCGCCTCGACGTGCAGGAAGCGGGACAAGGGCTCGACCACGCGATCGACGGGCTCGCGCGGGAGGGACCTCGGGAGCTGGCTGTGCTCGTCGCCCGTCACGGACCCAGGAGGCTACCAGAGTCAATCGAGCGTGATGAAGAGGGAAGTCCGCTCGCGTCCGTCCACCGCCCGGCTCACGTGGCCGCGCCCGTGGGTGTCCTCGGCCAGGAGCACGTCGCCGGGGGAGAAGCGCCGCACGGTCCCGTCTCCCACCTCGATCTCTACATCGCCTCCCGACAGCATGACCACGTACTGCCGGCGCGGCGCGTTGTGCCACGCGTAGTCGTAGTCCGGCCCGGTCGTGCGGAAGACGACACCGGTGGCCGGAAGCAGCTCCGAGATGCTCCCGATCTCGCCCAGGTCGCGCAGCTCGATGTCCACGTCCTCGAAGTGGGACTCGCCGTCGGAACCGGTATAGAGACGCGTGACGAGCATGGCTTCTTCTCCGAGCAGCGAGGCGGGTCAGGATCGATCGATCAGCTCGTTCTCGACGCTGTCGCAAGCGAGCCGCATGGCCTCCACGTGGGCGGCCAGGGCATCGTGGATGCGCTTCCAGGCCGACGAGGCACTGGTGGCCTCCCCCGCCACGACCCGAGTCACGGCCGAGACCAGCTCGGCGTAGCGGCGGGCGTCCTCGTCGAGCAGGATCAGCCGGTTCTCGGCGGCGCGCAGGACCGGGTCCTCGAGCTCGCTGGGCATGACCGCCATGGGCGGAATCGGCGCGAACACGCGCAGGTCGGCCGGGGCCACCGACTCGCGCCGCGGCTCGGCCAGGGCGAGGGTTTCGCGGGCGGAGGCGAAGCTGGACTCGCAGCGGGCGGAGAGCTGGGCGAGCCGATCACGGATCTCGGACTGGCGGAGCACGCCTTCCACCCACCAGTCGAGGCCGATGATCGCCGCCAGTACAGCCACGCCGATGGCGATGCGACCGGGTCGCACCATGCCGCCTCCTACCCCACCATCCCTGACGCGAAAGAGTAGCCCCACGACGCGGGACTGTGAGCGGGCGGGCGGTGCCCGGGGATCCTCGGTACCCTGATTTCATGGGCAGCACGTCCGGAAAAGCCTTTCGGATCGCGACCTTCGGTGAGTCGCACGGCGGCGGGGTGGGCGTCGTCGTGGAGGGCTGTCCGCCCCGGCTGCCCCTCGACACAGCAACGATCCAGCGCGACCTCGACCGCCGGCGCCCGGGCCAGAGCCGCCTCACCACCCCGCGCCAGGAGGCGGACGAAGCCGAGATCCTGTCGGGGGTGTTCGAGGGCGTCACCCTCGGCTCGCCGATCGCGATCCTCGTGCGCAACAAGGACGCGCGCCCCGAAGCGTACGAGCACATGAAGGACGTGTACCGGCCCTCCCACGCGGACTACACCACCGAGGCCAAGTACGGTGTGCGCAATTGGCAGGGAGGCGGGCGCGCCAGCGCGCGGGAGACCGTGGGCCGGGTCGCCGCGGGCGCCATCGCGCGGGCGCTCCTGGCGAAGGTCGAGGGCATCGAGGTGCTGGCGTGGGTGCGTCGGGTGCACGACATCGAGGCCAAGCTGGACGCCGCCCAGGTGACCCTCGACCAGGTGGAGAGCAGCCTGGTGCGCTGTCCCGATCCCGACGCAGCCAAACTCATGATCGAGCGCATCGACGCCGCGCGCGAGCGGGGCGACTCGCTCGGCGGCGTGGTGGAGTGCGTGGCACGCGGCGTTCCCCCTGGACTCGGCGAGCCCGTCTTCGACAAGCTGGAGGCCGAGCTGGCCAGCGCGGTCATGTCGCTGCCCGCGTCCAAGGGCTTCGAGATCGGCAGCGGCTTTGCGGGAACCCGGCTCATGGGGAGCGAGCACAACGATCCCTTTGTTCCGGGCGAGGACGGACGGCCGCGCACCACCAGCAACCGCTCGGGCGGCGTCCAGGGCGGGATCAGCAACGGCGAGCCCATCGTCATCCGCGTGGGCTTCAAGCCCACCGCGACCATCCGCACCGCGCAGCAGACCGTGAACAGCGAGGGCCGCCAGGTGACGCTCGAGGCCCAGGGCCGCCACGACCCGTGCGTGCTGCCGCGCGCGGTGCCGATGGTGGAGGCGATGGTGTGCCTGGTGCTGGCGGACCACTGGCTGCGCCAGCGCAGCGTCGACGTGCTTCCGCGCTAAGCGACCCGACGGGGCTCGCTGCGTGGAGAGCGACACGAGAGTCGCTCTCCGCGCCTCAAGGCAGCAGCACCAGCCCGGTCATTGCAGACATGGCCGCAGCCAGGGTCGAGACCAGCGCGAGGAGCACGTGGACATCCCGCGCCTGGCTGCGTCCCTGCTCCAGGCGGTGCCCCATCACGGCGGTCGCCGCGAAGAGCGCGGCCACCAGGAGCCCCATCCAGCCGTGGAAGCGCGTGAAGGGTGTCCAGTCGCGCAGCGTGAGGGACGAGACGGGCCCGGCGGTGAAGCCGATCAGGATCATGGCCACCGCTGGCTTGGCCAGGCGCAAGTGGCGGCGCAGGAGTTCTGTGTCCCGCGGTGCGCCCTCCAGCCGCGTCCGGCGCAGGCGCAGCCCCAGCCGGAGCGCCGCGAACACCAGCGCGAGACTCGACACCATCCACGCCGGGTGTCCCCAGGCGAGCCAGCGCGCCACTGCGTCGTGTCCAGTCGGATCCAGTTACTCGACCTTGTGGATGCCCTCGGCGGGCAGGCGCGCAAGGAGCCCCTCGAGTGCGCGCCCAAGATACGCCTCGTCCCGGGATTCGAGGGTCAGCAGCACGTGGTAGTCCCGCTCGCCGATGCGCGGATAGGAGCCGAGCAGCAGGTCCGGGAACTCCACCAGCAGCTCGTTCAGCGAAGGTGCGATGTCGCTCTCGCGCATCTTCACGTAGACACGCTTCAGAAGGAACGGCTGACCCCGGAAGCGCTCGCGGATCGACAGGAACTTCTTCTGCAGGAGCTCCGGAATGCCGGGGAAGATGTGCACATTCTCGACCACCACGACCGGAAACCACAGGTCGCCCGCGTCCATCAGCAGAGCGCCCTCGGGAATCAGGCCCATCTTGCGCTGGCTCTCGTTGGCCGGCTTGCCCTGCGCCCGCTCGATGCGCGCCACGATCGCCTCGCTCAGCACGACCTTGCGACCGAAGGCCTTGGCGATCCCGTCCATGGTGAGGTCGTCGTGGGTCGGACCGATCCCGCCGGATGTGAACACGAAGTCGTACGCCTCGCTCATCGCCCGGGTCTCGGCGGCGATGAGATCCACCTCGTCGGCGATGGTCAGGATGCGCACCAGATCCACGCCGAGAGCGCGGAGCTCCTTCGCCAGGTAGGGGGAGTTCGTGTCGACGACCTTGCCCGAGAGAATCTCGTTCCCGATGACCAGGAGCCCGGCGGTCGGCATCGCTCCATCCTATCAGCGGGGACCCGCCTCCGCTCGCTGCGCGCTGTCACCCCAGATTGGCCTCCCCTATCTTCACCGGGTGGAGCTCGAGATCCGCTTCCTGCCCTCGGACCGACGCGTCCGCGTCGCCCGGGGAACGACGCTGCTGGACGCGGCCCAGCGAGCGGGTCTGCCCGTGGCGAGCGCCTGTGGGGCCGACGGGGTGTGCGGGCGTTGCGGTCTCGAGATCCTCGAAGGCGCCGCGAGCCTTTCTCCCGCTTCCGACTGGGAGGAGCGTGTGAAGCGAGACAACCGCGTCGCGCCGGCGCTGCGCCTGGCCTGCCGCATCCCCTGCACCGCGGACCTGACCGTGACCGCCCCCTACTGGTAATCCGATGCGACGCGCCATCCTGATCGTGGACCACGGAAGCCGAAGGAGCGAAGCGAACGCGCTCCTGGACGCCGTGGCCGAGCGCGTGCGCGCCCGGGCGCCGGAGGTCGCGGTCCACGTAGCGCACATGGAGCTGGCGGCGCCGTCGATCGCGGAGGGGCTCGACGCCTGCACGGCGGACGGCGCCGGAGAGGTCGTGGTCCATCCCTTCTTCCTCGGTCCCGGCAACCACACCAGCGAAGACATTCCGCGGCTCGTCGAAGAGGCCGCAGCCCGGCACCCGGATCTGGTGGTTCGAATCAGTGCTCCCCTCGGACCCCACGAGAAGCTCATCGACATCCTGCTCGAACGGGTTC
The DNA here is from genome assembly GCA_027295775.1 of Pseudomonadota bacterium. GTDB lineage: Bacteria > Myxococcota_A > UBA9160 > UBA9160 > UBA4427 > JAPUKG01. The sequence goes on along the minus strand of JAPUKG010000180.1, from coordinate 1,822 downwards.
ACGAGACCCGCTAGCCGTTCGTCGCGGAGCCGGTGGGGTCGTGGGGTTTCCTCCTGGGGGGGTGAGCATACGGGGTGCTGTAAATGTCGTGGGGGTTGCTGAACGGTTCCGGTCAGGGCCATGAGGCCCTCCGCGCGACGACCCCCACCCACCCCCTTACGAGAAGCGCTTCGCGCCGTGGGGCGAAACAGCCTTCCATCGCGGGTCAGTGCCACAGAGGCAACGGGGGACCATGCTTGGTCAGGCTGGGCCCGATGCGGCAAGGGAGCGTGCACGGTGGTCGTTGAGACCGCGGAGCCCAAACGCGACCGCGCAGCGGGGCGTAGGCGAGTGAAGTTCAGAAGACTAGGCTGTGCGCCGATGCCCGCACCCTGGCTGCTGTCGCTGATCTGGCTGTTCGTCCTGGGCGGATTGGGGCTCTTCTTCCCGTTCTACAGCCTGTACCTGAGCGAGAACGCCGGGCTGACGGGCACACAGATCGGCGTGGTGATGGCCATTCCCCCGCTGGCGGGCATCCTGGCCCAGCCGTTCTGGGGCCAGGTAGCGGACCGGACCGGCAGCCGCACGCGCGTGCTGGCGCTGCTGGCCGCGGGGGCGTCTGCGGGCTACGCGCTGCTCGTCCTGCCGCGGAGCTTTGCGGGGTTCGCGCTCGGCACGCTGGGCCTGGCGCTCTTCTCGGTCGCGCTGATCCCGAACCTCGTCTCCGTCAGCTTGGCGCTCCTGCGCGAGAGCGGCGGGCATCTCTTCGGTCTCGTTCGCGTGTGGGGAACCATCGGCTTCGCCATCTGCGTCGGTAGCTTTCCCCTCCTGATCGACGCGCTGAGAGGTGCGGCAAAGCCGGAGACCGGCCCGAGCGAGCCCTTGCTCTGGCTGATCTTCCCGATCGGCGCGGCGCTCGTCGCCGTCGGCGCCCTGCTCGCCCTCGCGCTTCCGCGGGGCGGCACTGGAGCGCTCCGGGCGGCGCGCGGCGACTGGCGCATGCTGCTGCGCCACGCTCCGTTCCTCCGCATCCTCGCCTTCACCTTCCTGGCCTTCCTCTGCCTGCAGGGACCGATGGTGCTCTTCCCCATCCTGGTGCGCGCGCAGGGGGGCGACCTGGAGGCGCTCTCCCGGATGTGGCTGCTGATGCTCTCCACCGAGATCCCGCTCGTGGCGCTGCTGGGACCGAGCATCGTGCGGCTCGGGCTGCGGGGCGTGATCGCACTCGGGCTCCTGGCCGGCACTGTGCGCTGGCTGGTGAGCGGCTTCTCGGACGATCTGGGTGTGGTTACCTGGGTGCAGATGCTCCACGGCGTGACCGTGTGGGGCGTGGTGCTCGGCATCCCCATGCTGGTCGACCGCGTCGTGCCCGAGCGGCTCCGCTCCACCGGCCAGGGACTGATGGCCATGATCGGCATCAGTCTGGGCGGGGTCGTCTCCAACCTGACAGCGGGCTGGCTGGTGGACCACGTGGGACCGTCCGCTCCTGCTCAGTTCGGCGGCGCGGCCGTGCTCACCCTGCTCCTCGTATCCCCCTGGCTGCTGCCCCGGGTTCCGGCCCGGCCCCAGCCCCAGAAAGAGGAGCCGGGCTAGCGTGCGCGCGCTCCCCCTCTTTGCGCTCCTGCTGATCGCCATGCCCTCGCTCTCGATGGCCGCAGACCGGGACGGCGACGGCGTCCCGGACGATCTTGACAACTGCCTGGCCGTCGCAAACGCGAGCCAGGTGAACAGCGACCACGACCGCTTTGGAAACGCGTGCGACGGAGATGTCGATCAGAGTGGCACGACGGACGCCGTGGACCGGAAGCTTCTCGCCGCGGAGGTCGGCGCCCGGCGGCCGCGA
>JAPUKG010000018.1 GCA_027295775.1 Pseudomonadota bacterium | reverse complement strand
CTCGGGCTCGGGCTCCAGCGGCAGCGCCACCGGCTCCGGCCGGGTCAGCTCGACTTCGGTCTCCGGCTCGGGACGGTGGTAGAAGCGGTCGATTCCCTCGCACAGCTCCGACGGACCCATCAGCACCGGCTTCACCTGCATGCCGGTCCGGAAGCGGAGATCGTCGAGGACCGAGAGGTCGCAGGGGTCCTCCATGCCGAGGTACAGGGTGCGCTTGCCGGCGTCCTCCTTGACGAAGAGCGGGAGGCACATGCTCCGCTCCGCCACCTCCACGGAGATCAGGGCGAGAACGTCGCGCTCGATGCGTTTGCCCTCGAGGTGCGCCACCGGCAGCCCGAGCTGGCTGGCCAGCGCGTGCACGAGCTCCTTCTCCTCGATGAAGCCGAGCTTGATCATGGTGACGCCCAGACGGCCGCCCCAGCGCTGCTGCTCGCCGAGCGCGGAGCGCAGCTGAAACTGATCGATCACCCCTGCGCGAAGCAGGATATCGCCGAGCTTGGGCTGCTGGGACACGGCTCTCCCCCAGTGGCCGCATCGGCGGAACGGCCAGCCTTCTGAACTTCACGAGGCTTCGCCTCGCTGCGCGCGGAGCGAAGCGGCCCCACGGGCATCCTGGGGCTCCGCAGGCACTCCGCTTGCGGGCAGGGGCGGAGCTCTCCCAACGGGGCACCGCGCAGCTCCTCAGGCTCCCCCTCTCCCCGGGCCGCCGGGGGTTGGCGACCGCACAGCGAGGCCACGCCAGGCTTTGCCTGGCGTGAGCCTCGCGAAGTTCAGAGGGACGGCTGCTTCTCACACAGAAAGCACCGCGCCGCGCCTTGGCTCACTGGGACCAACACGGGTGCCTCTGCGGAGCATCTTGCAAAGACCTCCGGACATCTCGTGTGGAAGCGGCAGCCACTCGGGGGGTCGGCTGGCGAGGGCACGTCGCCGAGGACGCGCACGGGGGCGCCGCGCTGGGCGGGATCGGCCGAAGGGATCGCGGCCAGCAGTCCTCGCGTGTAGGGGTGCTGGGGGTCGGCGAAGATTCGCTCGGTGGGGCCGTGCTCGACGATCTGGCCCAGGTACATGACCGCTACCTCGTCGGCCAGGTAGCGGACCACGGACAGGTCGTGGGTGATGAACAGGTAGGCGAGTCCGAGCTCCTGCTGCAGGTGCTCCAGCAGGTTCAGGATCTGGGCCTGGATGGAGACGTCGAGGGCGGAGACCGCCTCGTCGCAGATGATCACCTGGGGCTCGACGGCAAGCGCCCGCGCGATCCCGATGCGCTGGCGCTGACCGCCCGAGAACTCGTGCGGATAGCGGCTCATCTGGCGGGGGTCGAGCTGCACCTGCTCGAGGAGCGCCCCCACCCGGTCGGTGCGCTCCGCCTCGCTCGCGCCGATCCCGAACGACGTCATGCCCTCGGCCACGATGTCGCGCACGCGCATGCGCGGGTTCAGCGACGCCATGGGATCCTGGAACACGATCTGGAGCTTCTGCCGGTAGGGACGCAGCTCGGCCTCGGACAGGCTCAAGAGATCCACGCCGTCGTACCAGACGGCGCCCTCCTGCGGCTCCTCGAGGCGCAGGATCGAGCGGCCGACGGTGGTCTTCCCGCAGCCGGACTCGCCCACCAGGGCCAGGGTCTCGCCGGCCCGCAGCTCCAGATCCACCCCGTCGACGGCGCGCACCGCACCGACGGTGCGTCGGAACAGACCGCGCCGGATCGGGAACCAGGTGCGGAGACCCTCGACGCGCAGGAGGGCAGCGTCGCCACTCACCCGGCCAGCTCCTCGGCCACGGCGTGACAGCAGACCCGGTGACTGTCGGAGAGCCCCGACGGGCGGGGGACCCGCTCCGGGCAGGGGTCGAAGGCGCGGGCGCAGCGCGGGGCGAAGCGGCAACCCTCCGGCCACTGGTCTGGCGACGGCACCACGCCCGGGATCTCCGCGAGCTTCTCGCCGCGCGGCGCGAGGGCGGGAATCGAGCGCAGGAGTCCCGTGGTGTACGGGTGGCGGGCCGAGCCGAGCACCTCCTCTCGGGTGCCCTCCTCGATGATGCGGCCGGCGTACATCACGGCCACGTGATCCGAGAGCTCGTTCACGACGCCGAGGTCGTGGGTGATGAGCAGGATGGCCATGCCCGTGTCGCGCTGGATCTGGCGCAGGAGCTCGAGGAGCTGGGCCTGGATGGTGACGTCCAGCGCCGTGCTGGGCTCGTCGGCGATCAGGACCTTGGGCCGCGTAGACAGTGCCATGGCGATCATGACCCGCTGCTTGAGACCGCCCGAGAGCTGGTGCGGATAGGCGTCGAGACGCGCCTCGGGATCCGGGATGCCCACCTGGCCGAACAGATCGCGTGCCCTCCCCCGCGCCTCGGGCTTCCTCACCTTCTCGTGGAGGCGAATCGCCTCCACTACCTGGGCGCCCACCGTGGTGACGGGGTTCAGGCTCGTCATGGGCTCCTGGAAGATCATCGCGATCTCGTGACCCCGGATCTGGCGCATCTCGGATACGGGGAGCGACTGGATCTCCCGGCCGTCCAGGCGCACCACTCCGTCCACGCTCCCGGGCTTGGGCACCAGGCGCAGGATCGAGAGCGCCGTCATGGACTTGCCGCACCCGGACTCGCCCACCAGTGCCAGCACCTGGCCCCGGCCGACCGACAGGGTGACGTCGTCCACGATCGGGACCCGGCGACCCGAGAACGGGAAGCGGGTGGTGAGCCCCTCCACCTCGAGGACAGCGGTCACAGGTTCTCTCTCAGGGTGCGCGGATCGAGGATGTCGCGGACCGCATCGCCCACGAAGTTGACTGCCAGGAGCAGGCCGAAGAGCGCCGCGCCGGCCGCGCTCAGGTTCCACCAGACGATCGGGTCCCGGGACAGCTCGTCCCGAGCCTGGTCGATCATCCGCCCCCAGGACCCGTCGACGCCGATGCCGAGCCAGGACAGGATCACCTCGGAGAGCACGAGACCCGAGAACATCAGCACGAAGGTGATGACCACGAGGTGCATCAGGTTCGGCAGGATGTGCCGGTACATGATGCGCACGGGGCCGATTCCCAGGGCGCGGGCGGCCTGGACGTACTCGAGCTCGCGGAGCTTGAGGGTCTCGCCCCGGGAGATGCGGCAGAAGCCCACCCACGACGTCACGGCCAGGGCAATGCACACGGACAGCGTGCTCTTGTCCATCACCATGACGAGCACGATCAGCAGGAGCAGGCTCGGGATGGACGACAGCACCGACATCAGGAAGAAGACCGCGTCGTCGGTGCGGCCGCCGAAGTAGCCCGCCGAGACGCCGAAGAACAGGGCCAGGGGGATGGCGAGAAGGCTGGTGACGCCGCCGATCAGGAGCGCGATCCGCGCTCCCTTCAAGACCTGGTGCAGGATGTCGCGGCCGAGGAGGTCGGTGCCGAACAGGTGGGTTCCGGGATGGAGCAGGGGCGTCTCTCCGGAGAAGGTCACCGCCGCCAGCGGCGCGGAGTAGCTCTCCTCGCGGAAGTCGGCGAAGAGGCGATCGATGGGGCTGCGCGCCTCATGGAGCGCGACGGTGTCCTCTCCCACGCCGTCTCCGCCAATCCAGGACACCGAGTCGACCAGCGCGATGCCCACGTAGAGCGACACCACGAGCAGTGCGACCGGACTGCGGCGCCAGAGCTCGCGCGCGGCCTGCGCCCACATCTCGCTGCGGCGCACGTAGACCCCCGACCAGACGGCGCCGGCGACCAGCACGGCGACCACGATGTTCGAGACGACCCAGGTCTCCATCTTTCCCCCTACTCCAGGCGCACTCGCGGATCGACGAGCGAGTAGCTCACGTCGACGGCGATCTGTCCCACCACGAAGAGCAGCGAGAAGATGAAGACCATGGTGCGCAAGGTCGAGAAGTCGTTGCCGTTGATGGCGTCGACGGTGATCGAGCCCAGGCCCGGAATGCCGAAGAAGGACTCGAGCAGGAGCGAGCCGGTGAACAGGAAGGGGATCGCGAGCACCACGCGCGTCAGGATCGGGATCATCCCGTTCTTGAGGACGTGCCAGAGCATGATGCGGCCCTCGCCGCAGCCCTTGGCCCGAGCGGTGCGCACGTAGTCTCGGCTCGTCTCCTCCACGAAGACCGTCCTGTAGAAGCGCACGTCCCCGCCGAACCCGGTCAGCACCCCCACCAGGACCGGCATGGCCAGGAAGCGGGCCACCACATCCGGCGCCGGATCGAAGCCCGAGATCGGGAACCAGTGCAGCAGCTTCGCCACCACGTACTGGGCGCCGATGATGTAGAGGAGGATCGAGATGCTCATGGCCAGGACGCACACGAAGACGCCCGCAGCGTCGATGTAGGTCTCCCGGAAGAAGGCGACGAAGAGCGCGAGCACAACGCCCAGGAGCAGCCCGGCCGCGAACATCGGCACCGACAGCACCAGGCTGGGCCCGATTCCTCTGCGGATCCGATCCACGATCGGCGCGTCGTCGGCGTCGCTGCGGCCGAAGTCGAAGGTGACCATGCGCCGGAAGTGGTCGAAGAGCAGGTTGTCCGCCGCCTGCCACGGCCAGAGCGGCTTGTCGTAGCCGTGATTCGCCTTCCACTGCTCGATTACGTCGGGCGGCACCTTGTCCCCCAGCGCCCGCCTGGCGATGTCGTTCGGGTCCGTGACCGCGAAGAAGAGGACGAAGAGAAGCAGCAACACCCCGGCGACGACCACGACGCCGTAGGCGATGCGCCGCACCACGTAGGCGAGCACTACTCGCGCTCCCCGAACACCGAATCCGTCCGCACTACTGCCGCTCCCGGAAGAAGGTGAAGACCCCGGGCAGCACCACCGCCACGGCGACGGCGGCCAGGCCGTAGGCGGGCCAGGTGATCGGCTCGTTCCACTCCACCCGCCGGCTCTCCCGCAGCGCGAGATCCAGCTTCCGGTACTTGACCGTGGGGAAGGACAGGCCCGTCGGCTTCACGCCGCGCAGCCAGCCGTGGAAGAGCACGTAGTCCTCCCGGTGGAAGGTCTCGATCCACGGGCGCTCCTCCTCCAACAGTGCGCGCATCTCGCGGATCAGCCGGAGCCGCTCGGCGTCATTGTCCCGGGACTTCATCTTCACGAAGAGCGCGTCGAAGCGTGGGTCGGAGAAGTTCGCCGAGTTCGGTCCCTCGTTTCGCGATCGGCGCATCTCGGACCAGAGCAGGAACATGAAGTTCTCGGGGTCCGGGTAGTCGGCGATCCAGCCCCACTCGAAGATCTGGTACGCGCCCTTGCGGACCTTCTCCTGGAACTGGTTGTAGTTGGTGGCGGCGACCTGGACGTCGATGCCGATCAGGCGCCAGCGATCCACGAGATACTGGTCCACCAACGCGCCACGGGCCGACGTATCCATGGTGTCGAAGGTGAGGCTCAGGGGCTTCCCGGTGGCCGGGTCGAGGCCGCCGGGATAGCCGGCCTCCACGAGCAGTGCCGCGGCGCGCTCCAGGTCGACCTGTCGGTAGGGATTCCGGTACTCGGGGTCGTAGCCGAAGATACCGGGAGGAAGCGGGGACTGCGCCGGGACCCCCCGGCCGTTGTAGAAGAGCTTGACGAACTCCGCGGAGTCGATGGTGAGACTCATGGCCTGGCGGAGCTTGCGACTGCGCGCGCCCCCCCCGGCGCCCACCACGTCGTCCTCCATGTTGAACCCGATGTAGAAGACGCTCGGCTCCACCAGGGTCTCGAGCCGGACGCCCATGGCGCGCATCGCCGGCGACAGATCGTCCTCGTGGATCACCGAGTCGAAGCTCTCCTTGATGATCCGGGACATGTCGTAGTAGCCCTGGAGGAACTTGTTGAAGCGCGGGATCGACTCCTTCTCGCGCCGGAAGTCGATGCGCTGAATGAAGGGCAGCGGCTGGCCCACCAGCTCCGGATCGAGCCGGCCGAGCTCGGCGTCTTCCGGCATCCCCTCGCTGGGATAGGTGGCGCCCGGCGCCTTCCACTCCGGGTGCCGCACGCCGTACCAGTTGGGATTGGCCTCCAGCACCACTCGCGCCTGCTTGTCGTAGTAGGTCATCTTGTAGGGACCCGTTCCCACCGGGTGGTCGGCGAAGTGGGGGCGCCCCTCCTGGCCGTCGTAGTAGTCGATCGCCTCCCACGGAACGGGCGCACTGAAGGGCATGGCGAACCAGTAGAGGATCTGAGGATAGGGCGCGGACAGGATCACCCGCAGTCGGGTATCGCCCTCCACCACGAGGCCCTCGATCGGCCCGGCCCGGGCGTACTGGTCGCGGATCGGCAGCTCGGCGAGACCGGGGTCCTCCTCGCGCAGCGCGCCCAGCCGCTCGAAGAAGCCGAGGAGGCCCTCGATGTTGCCGAAGGCGGTGATCACCGGACTGGCCAGCGCCGGGTCGGCCACGCGCTGGAGCTGGAAGACCACGTCCTGCGCGGTGACCTGGCGGGTGGCGCGGCCGTCGCCGCCCAGCGCGAAGCACGGATCGTCCTGGAACAGCAGGTCGGGACGCAGCTCGAAGTCGTAGGCCACGCGCCCGTCGGGGAGCGGCACGGCGGACGGAACCTCCGCCGCAAGCGCCGGGATCAGGGTGTAGGGGCGCTTCAGGAAGTGGTACTCGAGGAGCCGGTCGTAGATGTTGCCGTTGAACTGGGTCGCGACGGTCGTGTACGCCTTGGCCGGGTCGAGGGTCTTGGGCGCCTCGCGAAAGGCGACGTACAGAATCGGCAGCTCCGCATCGCGGTCCGGATAGGGATTGTTCGTGCAGGCGGCCGTGGCGACCGCAGCCAGGATCCCCGCCGCGGCGGAGATCCGTCCCCCTCTCATCGATCGCCTTCCCCCCGCGCGGAGGATACACGGTTCGGCAGGTCGAGACGGAAGAGCTCATCCGGAAGCGGGAGGTCGAGCTCCACTTCCCGAAAGCGGAAGATGGCCGAGGCCCCGAGGTCGGGGAAGCGGATGTCCACGTCGTAGGCGAACGACACGTCCCCGATCTCGCGATAGTCGGCGTAGCTGACGTCCCAGGAGGAGAAGCCACGCCGGCCGAACTTCTCGAAGCGCCGTAGCCGCCCCAGCGAGTCCACCTCGATCCGCTCCCGCGGCTCCCCTTGCCGATTGTCGAGGCGTACGCGCAAGCCGCCGTCGGCCAGGAGCTGGGCCTCCGAGGGGATTAGGCGCAGGCCGGGCGGCGGCGCGCCGAGCAGGACCGAGACCGCCTCCGCGGGGGTCAGGTCCACCCGCGCCACCTGCCAGAGCAGACGCCGCCAGACCCGACCGTGCTCGACCTCGCCGACCCGGGGATCGAAGTAGTCATAGGTAATCCCGTCCGTGGCCAGGAGACCGGCGGTCTGGCTGAACAGACCCAGCAGCTCCACTCGCAGCGAACGGGGCCGGCGGAGCGCCAGCCGCTGGGAGCCGCGGAACTTCAGATCCTCGGCGTTCACCACGAAGTGGGCGAGCGCGCGCAGCGATTGGCGGGTTTCGGCGCGCTCGCGCAGTCGGGCCAACACCCCGGTGACGCGCGGGTCGTCGGGAGACAGCGTGCGGACTGGTCCGGGAGTCTGACAGCCGACCAGGAGCGAGAGGGCGGCCAGGAGCAGGGCCGCACGTCTCACGGGGAGGACAGCTCCCGGCGCAGGTCTTCCAGCTTCTGGAGCAGCTCGGGCTGCTCTTCCTCTCGGGGCTCGCTGCTCGCCGCCTCCTCGTAGAACTCGAGGGCGCGCAGCTTGTGGTTCATCAGCAGGTGCACGTCGCCCAGGTGTTCGGACACGACGGGATCCCCGCCCGTCAGCTCGGCCGCGATCGAGAGCTGCTCCTCCGCGCGCTTCAGCAGGGCGCGCGCGTCGTGCACCCGGCCGGAGCCGAGCAGGGGCCGCGCGCGCATGTAGTAGACCCAGCCCAGGCTGTCGGTGATGTAGCCGTCGTCGGGACGCAGCTCGAGGGCGCGCAAGATCATCGCCTCGGCCTCGTCGAGGTTCTCGCCCCGCTCGGCCCAGGTGTACCCGATGTAGTTCAGGGCGTGGGCGTTGTCCGGGTTCTTCTCGAGGGTCCGTTGCATCGTGGCCAGGGCTTCGTCGATCTGCTCGGCCATGCCGTAGAGCACACCGAGCTGGTAGAGCACCTCGTCGTCGTCCGGGTTCTCCGCCAGCATGTCGTTCAGGAGCGCCGTGCCGCCCTCGAGATCGCCGGCGCGCCAGCGCAGGGCGGCGATGTGGAACTCGAGGGTGCGATTCGGGCGCAGGGTCCGGATCTGCTCCGCCTCGCGCAGGGCCCCGGCGTAGTCCCCGCGCTCCTCCAGGATCTCGGTGATCTGGAGCCGGGCATCCACGTACGCCGAGTCGCCGGGGGGAACGCGCTCGAAGGCCTCGATCGCCGCGTCGGCCTCGGATGCGTTGCGGTACACCTGACCGAGCGCGTAGGCCAGCTCGAACAGCTCCGGGTTGCGCGCCAGCGCCTCTTCGAGGCGCCGCGCGGCTTCGACGGACCGGTCGACGGCGACTTCGAGGGATGCCAGGCGACGGATCGACTGCTGGTCATCCGGGTAGTGCGACACCAGCTCACCATAGGTAGCGATGGCGCCGTCCAGGTCCTCGACAGCGACCTGCGCGTCAGCCAGGCTCACCAGGGTTCCGTAGTGGCCCGGATGAGTGTCCAGCACCTCGTGGTAGATGGCGATCTCGCCGTCGCGGTCCCCGGCGGCCCGGCGCATCCGGGCCAGCCGGCTGTACAACACGAAGCGACCCGGGTGGTGGACGAGCGCGCGGCGCAGCGCGCGCTCCGCGTCGGCCAGCCGCCCCATCCGCTCGTGCACGGTGGCGACGGCCATGTGACCGCCCAGGCTCTCGGGCTCCTGCGCCACCAGGTCCTCGGCGATCCGGAGCGCGTCCGGCAGCCGGTTGCTCTCGAGATACACCTGGTAGAGGAGCAGCGCCGCCTCGGAGTTGACAGGATTGCCCTGCTCGTCGAGGAGCGTCTCTTCCGCCCCGCCCACGTCCCGGCGGATTCGGTGGAGCCGGCCGAGGAAGACTCGGGCCTCGGGGTCTTTGGGATCGAGCTCGACGGCGCGCCGGGCGTGGCCCAGCGCCGTGTCCAGATCGTCGAGCTGGGCCGCGAAGCGCCCGAGCGAGCGCTGCAGGTACGCGGAGTCTGGATCCTTCTCGGCGGCCCGGGCGAAGGCCTCGCGCGCCTCCTCGGTGCGACCCTCCAGGGCCGCCATATGGCCCACCAGCACATCGTACTCGGCGGGCGCGTCGGGCCGGATCGGGTTGCCCGCCGGGCGCCGCACCGCTCCGGACGGCCCCGTCCCCGACGTACCCGCGCAGCCGAGCGACAGGGCGACGACCGCCGCGGCCAGTGCGGCCGAGAGGCGCAGGCGCGGCGCGCGAGTCTCGATCCGGGCGGTCACGGACCCTCCATCGGCAGCGCGCCGGACCAGGCTGAGCGGACGGAAGCTCCCAGGCCTTCTAGCCCTCGGCCGGCGGCGACAGATATCCATTCTCCTCGAGGTAGCCCAGCAGGTGGGCCACGCTCTCCTCGACGCTCTGGGACCGGGTGTCGAGCACCAGCTCGGCTCGCTCGGGGGCCTCGTAGGGAGCGGAGATACCGGTGAACTCCGGGATCTCGCCGGCGCGGGCCTTGGCGTACAGGCCCTTCACATCGCGTCCCTCGCAGGTCTCGACGTCGGCCTCCACGTACAGCTCGACGAAGTCGCCGTCGTTCATGGCCTCCCGCACACGGTCGCGATCCGCCCGGTACGGAGAGATGAACGAGGTGAACACGATCATCCCGGCGTCCGTGAAGAGCTTGGCCACCTCGCCGACGCGGCGGATGTTCTCGCTGCGGTCGTCGGGCGAGAAGCCGAGGTTGCTGTTCAGGCCGTGGCGGACGTTGTCGCCGTCCAGCACGTAGGCCGTCCGGCCCGCCTCGACGAGCTTCTTCTCGGCGGCTACGGCGATGGTGGACTTGCCCGAGCCCGAGAGCCCGGTGAGCCACACGGTCACGCCTCGCTGCCCCAGCAATCGCTCGCGCTCGGCGCGGGAGACGTCGCCCACATGCCAGGTGATGTTCTTCGACTTGGTCACCGGACCCGTCACCTCGATCAGGAAAACGCGAGAGACTAGCGTGCCGGGGCTCCCGCGGCCCTCTGGGAGCGCACCTCCTCGACCACCCGGGCCGCCGCCCGGTCGATCTCCTCCGCCGTGTTGCTGCGGCCGATCCCAAAGCGCAGGGAGGCCCGGGCCAGGGCGGGCGGAACGCGGAGCGCCCCGAGCACGTGGCTCGGCTCGGGCAGGGCAGAGGTACAGGCCGAGCCCGACGACACCGCCACGTCCTTGAGCGCCAGGAGCAGACGATCGCCGTCCACGCCCTCGAACGATACGTTCAGGTTGCCGGCCAGGCGCTTCTCCGGATGACCGTTGATGCGCACGCCGCCGAGTTCGGAGGAGAGCCGCTTCCACAGCCGCTCGCGCAGCTCGGCGAGCCGCGCGCACTCTTCGTCCATCGTCTCGACGGAGATCGCCCGGGCGCGCCCCAGGCCGACGATCAGCGGGACCGGGAGCGTCCCCGAGCGCAGACTCCGCTCGTGCCCCCCGCCGTCGAAGAGCGGCTCGAGCCGAACGCGAGGCCGCCGCCCGCGCACGAAGAGCGCGCCGACGCCCTTGGGGCCGTAGACCTTGTGGCCCGAGATCGAGAGCAGGTCGACACCCAGCTCGTCCACGGCCACGGGGATCTTGCCCACGGCCTGGGCCGCGTCGGTGTGCAGCCAGACACCGCGCTCGCGGCACACACGCCCGATCTCGGCCAGAGGCTGCAGCACCCCGATCTCGTTGTTGGCCGCCATCACCGACACCAGCGCCGTCCGCTCGGTGATGGCCGCGGCCAGCTCCGTCGGGTCGACCAGCCCGTCGGGGTCGACGCCCAGCACCGTCACCTGAAAGCCCTCGCCTTCCAGCCGCCGCACGGGATCGAGGACGGCGTGGTGTTCGGTGGCCACGGTGATCAGGTGGGTCCGGTCGGGCCGGAGCGCCCGGGCGGCGCCCTTGATGGCCAGGTTGTTGGACTCGGTGGCCCCGCTCGTGAACACCACCTCGTTGGGGCGCGCCCCGATGACCGCCGCCACGGTCTCCCGCGCCTCCTCCACCGCCGCCTCGGCGCGCCACCCGAACACATGGCTCCGGCTGGCCGCGTTGCCGAAGTCCTCGCGAAAGAAGGGCAGCATCGCGTCCAGTACGCGCGGGTCCACCGGCGTCGTCGCCTGATGGTCCAGATAGATGGGACGCCGAGCCGGCATCTCCCTCGCTCGCTGGTCGGGCTACCGGGCCGGGTCAGGCCGCGAAGGACTGGCCGCAGCCGCAGGTGTTGCTGGCGTTGGGATTCTCGATCTTGAATCCCGACTCCTGGAGCGTGTCCAGGAAGTCGAGCTTCGTCCCCACGAGGTAGAGGGCGCTCTTCTCGTCGATCAGCAGGCGGACGCCGTTGCAGTCCAGGTCCGAGTCGTTCTCGTGGGCGTCCGCGTCAAAGGAGAGCTGGTACTGGAGGCCCGAGCAGCCGCCACCCACGACCTTCATGCGCAGGCCGTGGGTCTCGAGCTTGCCGTCCTGCTCGAGGATGGTCCGGATGCGGGCGGCTGCGCTGTCGGTCACTTGAATCAGGGACATCGAAGATCTCCGTGGGCGTTGCTCTAGGATATCGGCTCAGGGGGAGAGAAGCCAAAGAAAGACCTCGCGGTTCCCCTTGGGGCCCGCGAGAACGCTCTCGGCCTCGCCCGCGACCACATAGCCGAGCGACTCCGCGCACTCGCGGATCTCGAGCACCGCTTGCGCGCGAGCTGCCGGGTCCCGCACCACGCCGCCCTTCCCCACCTGGCCGCGGCCCACCTCGAACTGCGGCTTCACGAGCACCAGCACCTGGGCGCCGGGGACCACCTCGGCGACCCGTGGCAGGATCAGCCGCACGGAGATGAAGGACACGTCGATCGTCACGAGCTCTACCGGCTCGGGCAGCGCCTGCGCGTCCAGGTGGCGCGCGTTGCTGCGGTCGACCACGCGCACGCGGGGGTCGGCGCGCAGGCGGACATCGAGCTGGCCGTAGCCCACGTCGAGGGCCACCACGCTGCGGGCGCCGGCCTGGAGCAGACAGTCGGTGAAGCCTCCGGTGGACGCGCCCAGGTCGAGACAGCGCCGGTCCCGCACCTCCAACCCACCGTCCGCGAAGGCCGCCAGGGCGCCGGCGAGCTTCTCGCCGCCTCGGGAGGCGTAGCGGCGCTCGGTGCCGCGCACCCGGACCACGGCCTCCGCACGAACCCGGGTGCCGGGCTTCTCCTCGGGAACGTCGTCCACCAGGACCCGGCCCGTGCGGATCAGCGCCTGGGCCACCGTGCGGGACTCGGCCAGCTCGTCCGCAACCAGGCGCTCGTCGAGCCGGTGGCCCTTCAGCGCTGGCCGCCCCGCTCCAGGAGACCTGTCACCGCGCGGACGATGCCGTCGCTGTCGAGGCCCAGATCGGCCAGGATCTGCCCGGAGCTCCCGTGCTCGATGAGCCGGTCGGGAATGGCCAGGCAACGGGTGGGCGCGCTCACCCCGGCCTCGGCCAGCGCCTCCAGCACCGCGCCGCCGAAGCCGCCCATCCCGCTGTGCTCCTCCACGGTCACCACGACGCCGCAGCGCCGGGCCAAGGTGGCGATGCGCTCGGCGTCGAGCGGCTTCACGAAGCGCGCGTTCAACACCGCCACCGAGACACCGCGGCGGGCCAGCTCGTCGGCGGCCTCCAGAGCCGGCCCCACCATGGTGCCGATCGCCAGCACCAGCGCGTCGTCGCCGTCGCACAGCAGCTCGGCCTCGCCCAGGGGAATGGCCTTGATCTCGGGATCCATGGGCACGCCGAGACCGCTCCCGCGCGGATAGCGCACCGCCGCGGGTCCCGGGTACTCGATCGCGGTGCGCAGCATGTGCTGGAGCTCGTTCTCGTCCTTGGGCGCCATCATCACCGCGTTGGGCAGGGTGCGGAAGTACGCGAAGTCGTAGAAGCCCTGGTGGGTGGCCCCGTCGCCGCCCACCACGCCCGCCCGGTCCAGGGCGAAGGTAACGTCGAGGTTCTGGACGCACACGTCGTGTACGACCTGGTCGTAGGCGCGCTGGAGGAAGGTCGAGTAGATGGCCGCCACCGGCTTCATCCCCTCGGTGGCGAGCCCGGCGGCGAAGGTGACCGCGTGCTGCTCCGCGATTCCCACGTCGTAGAAGCGGTCGGGGAACTCCCGCTCGAAGCGGTCGAGCCCGGTCCCGCCGGCCATGGCCGCGGTGATGGCGACAATCCGATCGTCCTCGCGGGCCAGGGAGAGGAGCGCATCGGAGAAGACGCGGGTGTACGACGACGGGCCGGGCTTCTTCGGCGCGAACTTCCCGGAGGCGAGCTCGAAGGGCGTAACCCCGTGGTACTTGACCGGGTCCTCCTCCGCCGGCTCATAGCCGTAGCCCTTGGCCGTGAGAGCGTGGACCAGGATCGGACCGTCTCCGTTCTCGAGCATCTGCTTCACGTTCTCGAAGGTCTCGAGCACCACGTCCATTCGGTGGCCCTGGATCGGCCCCACGTAGTGGAAGTTCAGGGCCTCGAAGAGCAGGCCCGGCGAGAAGAAGACCTTGAGCGATTCTTCCGCCTTGCGCGCCCAGTGCACCATGTCGCCGGGCAGGCCATCGAGGAACTCGCGCGCCCGGCCCTTGATGGTCCGCACCATGGGGGCCGAGAACTTCCGCGACAGGTATGACGACAGGGCGCCCACATTGGGCGAGATCGACATCTCGTTGTCGTTGAGCACCACGAGCAGGTTCTTCTGGCTGATGTGACCGGCGTGGTTCAGCGCTTCGAAGGTCATCCCCGCGGTCATGCCGCCGTCGCCGATCAGCGCGATCACCCAGCCGTCGTCGCCCTTGTGCTGCTTGGCCTGGGCCATGCCGAGGGCCGCCGAGATCGAGGTCCCGGCGTGTCCCGCGCCGAAGTGGTCGTACTCGGACTCGTGGCGGCGCAGGAACTTCCCGATCCCGCCGGCCTGGCCGATGCGGTCGAAGCTCTCCCGGCGCCCGGTGAGGATCTTGTGCGGATAGCCCTGGTGGCCCACGTCCAGGACCAGCCGGTCCCGCGGCGTGTCGAACACGTAGTGGAGGGCGGTGATGAGCTCGGTCGCGCCGAGGCTCGAGGCCAGGTGGCCGCCGGTCTTGGACACCCGCTCCAGGATCTCCTGGCGCACCTCCCCCGCCACCTGCTCGACGCTCTCGCGCGGTAGGCGGCGCAGGTCCTCGGGCGACCGGATCTGGCTCAGCAAACGCTCCTGGCTCATTCAGTGCTCCGCGCCCCATCGCTCCACGGCGCTCATCGACTCCTCCGCACCGCGCTGCGCGCGCACTCGCGCAGAGGCTCGGCGCGATCGCCCCAAGCTTCGATCAGGCCGAGGGCACCGTCCAGGAGCACCTCCGCCCGCGCCCGGGCGCGCTCGGGACCGAACACCCGGACCAGCGAGCAGCCGTCCTCGTTCCCCTGGTCGAGCAGGTCGTCGGCGATCTGGAAGGCCACCCCGACGTCGCCGCCGAAGCGGCGCAGCACCTCGAGCTCGGTCTCGCCGGCGCCGCCCAGGCGCGCACCTCCCGTGATCGCAGCGGTGAGGAGGGCCGCGCTCTTGCGCCGGTGGATCGACTCGACCTGCTCGGCCAGCTCGTCGCCGGGACCGGCGCACGATTCGAGGGCGAGGTCGTCCACCTGTCCTCCGACCAGCGCGGTGGCACCCGCCGCCGCGGCGAGCTCACCGACGGTGGCGAGCACGCGCTCCGTCTCCGGCGCCGCCGAACCGGACGCGCCGCTGGACAGCACCTCGAAGGCGAGCGCCAGCAGCGCGTCGCCGGCCAGCACCGCGAGCGCTTCGTCGAAGGCCACGTGCACGGTAGGCCCGCCGCGGCGTTCGGTGTCGTCGTCGATACAGGGAAGGTCGTCGTGGATCAGCGAGTAGGTGTGGACGAGCTCGACGGCGGCCGCCACGGGAAGCGCCGCCTCGGGCGTGCCGCCCACGGCCTCCGACGCGGCCATGGCCAGCACGGGCCGGAGCCGCTTTCCGCCGGGAAGCAGCAGATGCCGCATCGCCGCCTGCAGGGTCCGCGGCGCGGCGGCCTCACCGCGCGGGGGCACCAGCGCTGCCAGGTGTCGATCGACCAGGGCCCCGCGCTCGGCGAAGTACGCGGCGACGTCCATCAGCCACCGGCCTCGTCGTCGGGCGGCTCCTCTTCCCTCTCGAAGGGCCGCGTCACCCACTCGCCGCCTTCCCGGATCAGGGTCTCGATCCGCTTCTCGGCGGCGTCGAGCTGGGCGGCGCACTGCACGGAGAGCCGCACGCCCCGCTCGAACGCGCCGAGCGCGTCTTCGAGGGCCAGGTCGCCGCGCTCGAGCTGGTCCACGACCGACTCCAGCTGGTCGAGCGCGTCCTCGAAGTGGATCTCGTCGGGAGCCGGCGACGACTCCCGGGACTCCTCCTTGCCCCGCGTCATGGCGGCGTGATCCTACCGACCGGCCTCGGGGCGGTCAACGCAGAGAGACGAGAAAACCCTTCAAAGAAAAGGAGTTCGACTCTGATGGCGAAGGAATTTATCAAGCTTCGCCCCGCGCCGCGGCGCCGCGCACCTCCGCCTCGATGTCGGCCTCGGCGGTGCGAATCGCCAGCCGGTCCCCCGGCACCACGTCCCCGGCGCGACGCACGATCGCACCGCTCCCGGCGTGGCGCACCAGCGCGTAGCCGCGTCCCAGGACAGCCAGGGGGGAGAGCGAGTCGAGGCGGCCCGCGGCGGCGGCCAGCCGCGCCCGGCGCGGCGCCTGGCCGGCGCGCACGCCGTGGACCAGCCCGCGCGTGGCGGCGCGAAGGCGCGTCCGTCCCGCAGACAGTCGCGCGTGGGGCGCCAGCATGCGCAGGCCGTCACCGAGCCGCGCCAGCTCCGCGGCGCGTGCCGCCACGCTCGCATGGCCGGCCGCGCCGAGACGCCGCCAGCTCTCGCGCAGACGCAGCGCCAGGGCGTCGCGGTCGGGCAGCAGCAGGGCGGCCGCGGCGGTCGGCGTCGGCGCTCGCGCGTCCGCCACCCAGTCGGCGATGGTGGTATCGACCTCGTGGCCCACTCCGCTCACCACCGGAAGCGGACAGCGCTCCAGCGCGCGCGCCACCACCTCGGTGTTGAAGCACCAGAGATCCTCCAGCGAGCCCCCGCCGCGCACGAGCAGGATGGCGTCCACGTCGTCCCGGCTCCCCAGCGCGTCCAGCGCCGCCGCGATCTCGTTCTCGGCGCCCTCGCCCTGCACGCGAGTCGGTGCGATCAACAGGCGGGTCGCCGGGGACTGCCGCGCTGCCACGGTCAGCACGTCGTGGATCGCCGCGCCGCGGGTCGACGTGACGACGCCGATGCAGCGCGGGAACTCGGGCAGGGGCCGCTTGCGCGCGTCGTCGAACAGCCCCTCGGACTCGAGGCGCCGGCGCAGCTGTTCGAAGGCGAGCTGGAGGGCGCCCTGGCCCCGGGGCTCCAGGAGCTGCACCACCAGCTGGAGATCACCGCGCGCCTCGTAGATGGTGGCGTCGGCATAGGCGAGGACCTCGAGGCCCTCCTCGAGCTCGAAGGGCATGCGCCGCGAGGCGCCACGGAAGAGCACCGAGCGGATCTGGGCGGCGTCGTCCTTCAGCGTGAAATAGCAGTGGCCGGAGGCGGCGCGGAACAGGTTGCTCACCTCGCCCACGACCCACACTCGACCCACGCGGTCCTCGAGCAGATGGCGAAGTCCCGTCAGGACCTCGCTCACGCTGTAGATGCGCCGCTCGCCCTCGCCCTCGCGCCCGTCCTGGGTCCTCGCCCCGGAGGCGGGGAGCGAATCGCTCAAGACGGGGGCCTTTGCGTCACGGCGCGCCCGGCTCGGGCGCGCTCGACTCGGCGGAGGCCCGGGCCGGAAGCGGCCCGGGCTCCCAGTCCTCGCGCAGGCGCTCGAAGTAGGTCCAGCTCTTGAGCACCTCGAGCGCCCGGGCCAGCTGCACGTCCTCGCCCTCTTCGTCCGCGCTCCGCGGCAGCAGCTCGGCCGGCGGCGCCGGCTTCTCGATCTCGGTCTGGTTCAGGAGGTGACCCTCCAGGTCGCGTTCCTTCAGCCGGCGCGGCGCGCGGTCGCGCTCGGTCTCGGGCACCCTCGCGCGGACCACGATGTCGGGCTCGATGCCGACCTCCTGGATCGAGCGACCCGAGGGCGTGTAGTAGCGGGCGGTGGTGAGGCGCAGGCCGGAGCCGTCCTCCAGGGGATAGACCGTCTGCACCGACCCCTTGCCGAACGTCCCGGTGCCGAGCACCAGGGCCCGGTGGTGATCCTGCAGCGCGCCGGCCACGATCTCCGAGGCGCTGGCGCTGCCATCGTTCACCAGCACGACCATCGGATAGGACTCCTCGCGCGCCTCGGCGCGGGCCCGGTACTCCTGGCGCTCGCTCTCGTCGCGGCCCTGGGTGTAGACGATCAGACCGTCGGACAGCCACGTGTCGGCCACCTTGACCGCCTGGTCGAGCAAGCCGCCCGGGTTGTCGCGCAGGTCGAGTACCACGCCCTGCAATCCGGCGGGCGCGTCCTCGGTGATCTCGGCCAGCTCCTCCTCGAGGTCGCGGGCGGTTCGCTCCTGGAAGGCGCGGACCCGGAGGTAGGCGTAGCCGTCCTCGAGCATCCGCCCCTCCACCGAGACGATCTGGACCACGTCGCGCACGATCTCGACGGGGCGCGGGCGCTCGAAGCCCTCGCGAAATATGTGGATGGTGATCTCGGTCCCCTTGCGCCCGCGCATCAGCCGGACGGCCTCGAAGAGCGACATGTTCTTGGTGCTGCCGCACGCCTCGGTCCAGCTCTCGGGCTTCTCGGTCGGGCAGATCGACACGATCTGGTCGCGGGACTGGATGCCCGCGCGGTGAGCCGGGGTCCCCTCGATGGGCGAGACGACCTCGACGTAGCCGTCTTCGCGCTTGCTGATCTCGATGCCCAGGCCGTGGAACTCGCCCCGGGTGTCGATCTGCATCTCCTTGTAGGCCTCGACGTCCATGAAGGCCGAGTGCGGATCGAGCTCCCGGAGCATGCCCTCCAGCGCGCCGCGGATCAGGCGGCGCTCGTCCACCGGCTCCACGTAGTTGCGACGGACCAGGTTCATCACGCTGGTGAACAGGCTCAGGTCCTCGTAGCGGGTCGAGGCCAGGGAGGCCGGGCCCCCGCTGAACATGATCGCCAGGATCGCCGCGAGGACCCCGGACAGGAAGGTCAGCAGCAGGCGAATGCGGTGATTCATGGAATCGAGTCACTCCTCAGGGGATCGAATAGTCTAGCCGCCGGCGGCGGCTCGGAGCCAGTCGGCGGGGTCCTCGGACTCGCTGCCGCGCCGGATCTCGAAGTACAGGCTCGCACCGGCGAGCGAGCCGGTGTCTCCGACGCTTCCGATCGTGTCGCGGCTCTCCACCACGGCGCCGACCTCGACGAAGATCTCGTCCAGGTGTCCCGACACCGTGAAGTACTGGTCGCCGTGGTCGAGGATCACGATCTTTCCGTAGCCGCGAAACCAGCCCGCGAAGCGCACCTCCCCGGGTGCAACGGCCCGCACCGAAGTGCCCTCCACCGCGGCGAACTCGACCCCCTTGCGGAACGTCTGGGTCTGGAACTCCGCATCGACCACCCGGCCGAATCCCTGTTGGATGCGAGCCCGGACCGGCGCCTCCAGGTCGCCCCGAAGCAAAGCGAAGCCCGAGCCCGCGAAGGACTCGGCGCTTCGCCGTGGGGTCTTGCCCAGGGCCGTCAGGGTCTCCTCTAGCGCGCCGGCCGCCTTCTCCAGCTCGACCAGGACCGCCCGCTCCTGGGTGCGGTCCCGATGCACCGCGGCCAGCACGACCTTCCTGGCGCCGCGCTCGCGGGCCAGCACCCGGCGCTGCTCGGCGAGCGAGACCACCAGCTGGTCGCGTCGCTCGGAGGCGCGGCGCGCCTCGGTGCGCGCCGCGTCCTGGGCGTCCCGCTCCCGGCCGAAGCGCACCACCAGCTCGGAATCGCGCTCGACCACCAGGCGCAGGGTCGACACCCGGGCCAGCAGCTCGCGCAGCGACGTGGACGAGAAGAGCAGACGGACGGGACCGGTCTCGCCGGCTTTGTAGAGCGCGGTCACCCGCGCCCGCATGGCGGCCCGGGTCTCGGCCAGCCGTTCCTCGAGCGCGGCCACCCGGAGCTCCGCGGCCCGCAGCGTGGCCCGGGCCTGCCTTGCCTCCGCGCTCATGGCCCGCACCTGCGCTCCCACCACGTCGAGCTTGTGGTCGATCTCCTCGAGCAGATCGAAGAGCGCGCGCTCGCGCAGCTCGAAGTCGCCCACCCGCTGGCGGCTGTCCTCGATCACCCCGCGCAGCTCGTCCAGCTCCGCGCCCCGGTCGGGCTCGGCATCCTGGGCGGCAGCACCGGCGCACCACAGCAGCGCCGCCGTCACCGCGAAGCCAGCGCGGCGGGCGCACGCGCTCACGCGCGCCACCCCAGCATCGCGGCGCCGGAGCCGCACATGCCCAGGCCGGCGCCGGCCGCCACCAGCCAGGCGGCCTCGCCGACGGCGAAGAAGCGCGGCTGCTGGCTGCCGAGGAAGAGCTCGAGTCCGTATTGGACCTCGGGCACGAGCATAATGAACGCGGCATAGAGGAGCCCGAGCGCCACCAGTCCGCCCACCGCGCCCTGGAGGGTTCCCTCCAGGAGGAAGGGGACGCGCACGAACGTGCGGCTGGCGCCCACCAGTGACAGGATCGCCAGCTCGTCCTCGCGCGCGTAGACGGCCAGCCGGATGGTGTTTGCCACGATCAGGAGCGCGGCCAGGGCCAGCACCCCGCCCAGCCCGACGGCGGCCGAGCGCACCAGGACCAGGACGCGGGAGTAGCCCTCGACCCAGTCCTGCCCGTGTGCCAGCTCGTCGACGCCCGGCAGTCCGTCCACCGCCTCCACCAGGATGGCGATGCCCTCGGGCGTCCGATGGGACGGCGCCAGGGTGATCTCGAGAGACGCCGGCAGGGGGTTCTCCTCGAGTCCCTCCAGCAGACCGCCGCCGCCCAGGCTCTCGCGGAGCCGCTCCAGTGCACGCTCGGGCGAGACCCACTCGACCTCCTGCACGCCCTCCACGGTGGCCACGCGCTCGACCATCTGCTGGGCGGCGGCCGCGTCGATGTCACTCTCCAGGTAGGCCACCACCTGTAACTCCTCGCCGAAGCGCTGGAGCAGCCCCTGCATGTTGCCGGCGATCAGGGCGAACGCGCCCACCAGCACCAGCGCGATGGCGATCGTGCCCGCCGCCGCCACGCTGGTGACGGCGCTCGACTGGAGCCCGCGCAGCGCGGTGCGCACCAGCACGGCGACCACCCAGAAGATCCTCACTGGAGGTCTTCGCCCATGCGCCCTCCTTCCAGGCGGATCGTCCGCTTGCCGTAGCGCTCGACCAGACCCATGTCGTGGGTCGCCACGATCACCGTCGTGCCCCGGGTCGAGGCGCCCACGACCAGGTCCATGATCTCGAGGGTGAGCTCCGGGTCGAGGTTTCCGGTGGGCTCGTCGGCCAGGAGGATCTCGGGCTCGTTCACCAGGGCGCGTGCGAGGGCCACCCGCTGCTGCTCGCCGCCCGACAGCGAGAGGGGGTGATGGAAGCGCCGGTGCTGGAGCCCGACCTGCTTCAGCATCTGGAAGACCTTGGCGCGGGCCTCGCGGGGCGGCGTGCCCGTCACGTCCAGGGCCACGCGCACGTTCTCCTCCACCGTGCGGCGCGGCAACAACTTGAAGTCCTGGAACACGACGCCAATGCGCCGGCGCAGCGCCGGCACCGCCGACTCGCGCAGGCGGCCGACGTTGCGTCCGCGCACCAGGATCTGGCCCTCACTCGGCCGCTCGGCCGCGAACAGCAGCTTCAGGAGCGTGGTCTTGCCCGCGCCGGAGGGCCCGGTCAGGAACACGAACTCGCCCTTGCGGATTTCGAGGCTGACGTCGTGGAGGGCGAAGCTGCCGGCCAGATACGACTTGGATACGTGGTACAGGCGGATGGGGCTCTCGCCCCCGGCGTGGGTGGCGCGGCGCCCGCTGCCCCTCACTTCTGCCGTGCGTTGCGCTTGCGCTTGCGCGCGTTCTCCACCAGGAAGTCGAGCACGACCTCGTCCAGCGGCTTCTGGGTGACGACGCCGTCGCCGAACACGCGGGCCAGCTGCTGCTTCGGCGTCTCCTCGGGCTGCGCCGGGCGCGGCGGGTCGACGTGCACGGCGGCCTCGGGCGGCACGGTGGGCGCGCTGTCGCCGCGGTCCATCCCGCTCCAGCAGCCGGGTCCCAGGCGCGCCTCGATGCCCTGGTCGTACCGGCCGCTGGTCAGGCGCCGCAGCATGTCCTTGTGCTGGCGCTCCATCAGCGCGCGCACCTCGTACTCGACCTTCTCGCTCTCGACCTTGTCCCGGTAGTCCCCCTTCTCGGAGGCCATGATGTTGCCGCCGTGGAAGAGGTGCGTGATCACGTGGGGATTGTCGAGCCCGCTGTCCTCGGTCTGCACGTGGAAGAGCACGCCGCGATGGCGGATGTTGGTGTTGAAGCCGGAGAGCATCGCGGCTGGCCTTCCCTCAGAGGTGCCGCACGGCGGCGCGAGTGTGCGCGACCATCCGTGCGTTTTCAAGCAACTCGGACCCGCATGGGCGCGCCGCCTATGCGCTTCTCGCGCGGTTGGGCGCCTTCTCGTATCGACGGACGGAGCCAGATCCTGAACCGGCCCCGGACCCCTCGGGGATCACGGCTCCGGGGCTTCCTCCCCGGCCCCGCCGAGGATCTCGCCGGCCTGCTTCACGGCCTGCAACGGCGCCTCGATCAGGGCCGACTGCTCGCCCTGGAGCCGGCGGGCCTGCTCCTCGAGGAGTTGACGACAGCCCCCGATCCCTGGCTCGGTCTTCACCCCGCCGAGATCCATCTTCTGCTTGAGCAAGAGACGCGTCGTGGTGCGGAGCGCCCCCCTTGCCAACTCCGCCGTGCTCGTGCCGTAGCTCGGGTGGGCCAGGGTGCCGCCGACCAGGACCGGTGGCATCACCACGGTCAGGTTGCGCTGCTTGGGCAGCGGATCGAAGAACAGGTCGATGGCCTCTCGGCCGAGGTCGACGCCGCCGCTGCCGAAGAGCGCGAGCCCTTTCGTATCGAGCACGAGCTCGTCGGCCAGGGCGACCCCGCCGCTCAGCCCGAAGCGGGCGATGATGCAGTTGAGTGCGCCGTGCTCGTCCCCCGTCGACTGGCCGTTCGCGCCCTTCGGGATCAGGAGCGACGCCAGATCCGTGAACACCAGCCGGGCGAAGGCGCTGTCGATGTCGCCCGGCCCCATGGTCGCCTGGAGCGTTCCGCTCCAGGAGGCCATGAGCGCCCGCAGCGACCTCCCCTCGCCCTCGAGCGCCAGCGCGCCGTCCACCCGTCCCTCCGAGAGAACGTCGGACACGCGCAGGCTCTGCAGCAGCGCGCCGGCCTCGACGCCCTCGACTTGAGCCCGCACGGCGATGGCCGGAGGCGAGCTCGCGGCGTCGACGGTTCCCTCCCACGAGACCACGCCCTCGGCCAGCCTGGCCTTGCCGAGCCGGATCTCGAGAACGCCATCTTCGAGCGAGGCGACCAGCTCCAGGTCGCGGATGTCGGTCTCGTCGAGCTCGATCTGTTCGACATGGAGGCGCAGCGCCCCGTCCAGGCGGAGCAGCCCGTCGATGGGGAGCGGCTCGTCGGAGAAGACGCGCTCGTCGCCCGCGTCTTCTCCGCCGGCGGGGGTCGCCCCCGGCTTGGCGTCGGAAAAGTCCGACAGGGCCAGGTGCCGCGAAGCCAGGGTCGCCTCCAGGCGCGGCCTCGGCCGCTCGGCGCCGAACTCGCCGGCGAGCTCGCCGTGCAGCTCGCTCGTTCCCACGGAGAGGGTGAGGTCGCGCGCGCGGAACGCGTCGGGGCCCCCGGAGAGCGACGCGGCGAGCCGGTACGGGCCGAGAGAGGGAAGCGCGGCCCCCGCCAGTCCAGAGAGCGCGGCGAGGCTCTCTCCCGCGAGCGCGATTCGGAGCTCGATGCCGCTGCTCTCGAGCGGCGCCTCGATCGAGCCGGCCAGCTCGAGCTGAGCACCGCCGGCCGTCACCCGGAGGTCGAGGACCAGGGGCGCACCGTCGAGAACGTCGCTGGCCCGGGTGTGGGTTCCCTCCACGCGGAAGGGCTCGCCGTCGTACTCCCCCTCGAGATTCGTGGCGACCAGCGCACTCGCTGTGGGCGCGCCGAAGCGAACCCGCGCCAGGCCGAGCTCGTGGCTCTCGCCCGAGATGCCGTCGCGGAAGACCAGCGTCGAGTCGACGATCTCGAGCCGCTCGATGCGCGGAATGGCGTCGCTCCCGGCCTCGCCGTCGTGCTCTCCCTCGGGCTCGGCCGGCCCTGGTGCCTCCGCTCTCTCGAAGTTCCAGTTGCTCCGGCCCCGCTCATCGGACTCGATCAGGACGCGCGCCCCGCGGACCTCGACCCGGCGGAGTACGACGCGCTGGCGGAGCAGCAGAGGCATCAGCCGAAGCCTCACCTCGACCACCTCGGCCGAGAGCATGCGCGGCTCCGAGCCCCATGCGGCGTTCTCGAGAGCGACGTCCTCGACGCGGAGGCCGAGCTGGGGCGCGAGGACGAAGCGCGCGCTGCCGAGAGCGAGCTCTCGCCCGGTCGCCGCCAGCACCTGTTCGCGGGCGATCTGCGCGACATCGACCCACTGCACCGCGGCTACCGCCGCGAGCACGAGCGTCACCAGCAGCATGGCCGTAGCGACGGCCAGAACGCGAAGCCAGCGCAAGAATCCCCTCCGAGCAGCAATCCGCGGGGCGCTGATTCTAGGCGATCCGGGCCCGCCGAGGCGCTTTCGGACAGGCTTTCGGACAGGAGAGGAGCGTCATCCCGATTCTCATTCTCGGAAAAACGTGCGAACCTGGCACTTCAGCGCGTCCCGGATCGACTGCACTGAACTCGGAGCGACGATGAAGTTTGGGATCTTCTACGAGCACCAGCTCCCCCGCCCCTGGCACGAGCACAGCGAGTACGAGCTGCTGCAGAACTCGCTTCGGGAGATCGAGCTCGCCGACCGGCTCTGCTACGACTACGCGTGGGAGGTGGAGCACCACTTCCTCGAGGAGTACTCCCACTCCTCGGCGCCCGAGGTCTTCCTCGCGGCCGCGAGCCAGCGGACCGAGCGGATCCGGCTGGCCCACGGGATCATCCAGCTCACCACGAATCACCCCGCCCGGGTCGCCGAGCGCGTCAGCACCCTCGACCTGCTGAGTCACGGGAGCGTCGAGCTCGGCATCGGCGAGGGCTCGAGCATCACCGAGCTCCATCCCTTTGGGCGCCGATTCCGGGACAAGCGCGCCGTCTGGGAGGAGGCAGTGCGCGCGTTCATCCCCATGTTCCGGGACGAGCCGTGCGAGTTCCACGGGGAGTACTTCGACTTCCCGCTGCGCAACGTGTTGCCCAAGCCCCTGCAGAAGCCGCACCCGCCGCTGTGGGTGGCCTGCTCCCAGCTCGAGACCATCGAGATGGCCGGCCGCCGGGGCATGGGCGCCCTGGGCTTCCAGTTCGTGTCGGCCGACATGGCGCACGCCTGGGTCCACACGTACTACAACGCCTTCGTGAAGCGGCAGGAGAAGCTGGCGGACTACCAGACGAACCCGAACATCGCGCTGGTGAGCGGATTCATGTGCTGCGAGACCGACGAGGAGGCGCTCCGCAAGGCCGACGGCTGGACCTTCTTCCAGTTCGCACTGCGCTTCTACGCCAGCCGCGGCGCTCCGGTGGCGCCCGGCGAGGTCAACCTCTGGGAGGAGTACCAGAGCTGGAAGGAGACGCCCCAGGGAAAGAAGGCGCGCACCGGCGGCCTGGTGGGCTCGCCGGAGACGTTGCGCCGGAAGCTCCGCAAGTTCGAGGCGTCGAACATCGACCAGGTGATCCTGCTCAACCAGGCGGGCAAGAACTCGCACGAGGACATCTGCGCGAGCCTCGAGCTCTTCGCGCGGGAGGTCATGCCCGAGTTCCACGAGCGAGAGACCGAGCACCAGAAGTGGAAGCGGGCCGTCCTGTCCGGCGAGCTCGCCCTCGAAGAGATCGACACGTCGACCCAGGGCTTCAATCGGCCCAGCCTGCGCTCGGGGTCGGCCCGTGCAGCCCCACGCTAACCCGTCATCCACGCACTCCCGCTCCGCGACGGCCCCGGCATCCCAGCAGGCCCGCGAGGCCCAGCAGCATGAGCACGGCCGTTCCGGGCTCGGGAACGGCCGCGAACGGCGCGCTGCCCGGCGTGGGCACGTCGAGCACGATGAAGTCCGCTGCGTTGTCGTCCGTGTCCACGTCTGCGAAGCGCCGCGTCAGGCTCTTGCCCGCGGACGGATCGGGGGCAGCGCTGCCCTCCCCCGCGAAGATCTCGTCCAGCTCGAAGACGCCATAGCCCACGGCGTCGAGCACGGATCCCTGCCCGTCCACCAGCCGGATCGAGTCCGGCCCGTTCTG
>JAPUKG010000179.1 GCA_027295775.1 Pseudomonadota bacterium | reverse complement strand
GAGCTCGACGTCGGTGGCCCCCGGCCCGACCGGGGGCCGGATGTCGGCCGAAGTCGAGAGCAGAAAGGCACTGCCATGGCGATCGGCGAACTCCTCGGGCGAGAGCCGAATGGCGTCGGTCTCGAGCTCGCCGAGCGGTACGCCGCTGTCCAGGCGTCGGATCTTGGTCGGGGCCATGCTGCCGCTCCGGTGTAGTCTTCGACTCCACCCGAATCGGCTTGGATCGCGCTCCGCTTGAGCGCGACCCGGCAGAAGCGCCACCGGGCGCCCGGAGGACAGGCGATCTGGTCGTTTTTGCCTAGGTCGGCTTCAACCGGTAGCGGATCGGCATGCGCTTGACGCCACCGAGGAAGCTCGAGCGCATGCGCTCGTAGGGGCCGGCCAGCTCGACGGAGTCGAGGCGGTGCGCCAGCTCGGCGAAGATCACGCGCAGCTCGAGGCGCGCCAGGCTGGCGCCCAGGCAGAAGTGCTCGCCGATGCCGAAGCCGACGTGCGGGTTGGGCCGCCGGTCCACCCGGAAGACGTCGCCGTCCTCGAACACCTCCTCGTCGCGGTTGGCCGACGGGTAGAAGAGGCACAGGGCGTCGCCGGCGCGGATCTTCCGGCCGCGGATCTCCACGTCCTCGACCGGGGTGCGGCAGAACTGGATGACGGGCGTCGTCCAGCGCACGATCTCCTCCACCGCCGTGTCGACGAGCCTCGGGTTTGCGCGCAGCTTCTCCAGCTCGCCGGGGTTCTCGATCAGGGCCAGCAGCCCGCCGCTGGCCGCGTTGCGCGTGGTCTCGTTCCCGGCCACCACGAGGAGCAGGTAGTACGACAGGAGCTCCAGGGGCGGCATGGGCTGGCCGTCGACCTGCGCATTGGCGAGCACGCTCACCATGTCGTCGCGCGGCTCGGCGCGACGCTTCTCCACCAGCCGCAGGAAGTACTGGAACATCTCGTTGCGGGTATTCTCGACGGTGTCGTCGCCCGAACCCTGGAACTCGGGGTCGGACGAGCCCGCGATCTGGTTCGTCCACCGGAACAGGAGCTGCCAGTCGTCGCGGGGCACGCCGAGCATGTCGGCCAGCACCGAGATGGTGACCGGCGCGGTCAGGTCGCTCACGAAGTCGGCTTCGCGCTCCTCGCCGTCGCCGGCCATCTTCGCCAGCAGGTCCCGGGTGATGCGCTCCACCTCGGGCTTGCGGCGCCCGATGGCCCGGGGCGTGAACCAGGAGCTCGCCCCGTTGCGGTAGGAGGCGTGCTCGGGCAGGTCCATGTTCAACAGGTGCCGCACGAACCGGCGCTCGCCCTCGACCGGCTCGCCGCCCTCGAAGACCGCCAGCCGCGGACCGTTCAGGAAGCGGGTCGGCTGCTTCGAGATCCAGACGATGTCCGCGCGCTTGGTCACCGCCCAGAAGCCGACCCCGTCGGGGAGGTCGAACCAGTGGATGGGCGACTCCTGGCGCAGCCGCTTCCAGGCCGGGTGGGGGTAGCCATTGTCCGCGTAGGTATCGGGGCCAATGACGTCGAGCTGATCCAGGTCGCTGGCGATGGCTTCCACGGCGATTCCTCGGCCTCCCCCGGAGCAGGGTACCCCGGGGTCCGGGCCGTCGCCGGCCCTTCCGCCAGCGAGTCTACGCCTCGCCTGCCGGTCGCCTGCCGGGGGCCTGCGCATGCCGGGCGCACCCCTCCAGCGAGGCCCCTGACACACCGATACGACTCCACGGACCGGCGCCGAGCGCTGCGCCGGGAGCGACGGGGGACTTGCCGGTCGGTGAGTCAGGGGACGAGCCAGCGACGACTTGCAGAGCCCTTCGCGCGGGTGCGCGAGGGACTGGAGGGGCTCGTGCAGCGGGCCGCCTCGCGCGCGGCGTCGAGCGCGGGCAAGGGAGCCGACCGCGTGCGCGGGGCCGCCCAGCAGCTGGCCCGCTCCACCGTGTTCCAGCACGCCCTGGCCGCCCTCGAGCGCGGCAACGTGCAGGCCGCGTTCTGGCTGATGCACGAGGAGTGGAGCGATCACCCCGCCCGCCTGGATGTGGCCACCGCCTACTGGGACGCAGCCGTGGTGCTCGAACGCATCGACGTGGCGGCGCCCGCGGCGGTCTGGCTGGTGGAGGAGCGCGCCCGATCCGGCGACCTCGAGAGCGCCGCCCAGGTCTGGAGCGAGCTCGTCTCGGTCGCGCCCAA
Organism: Pseudomonadota bacterium; assembly: GCA_027295775.1. Taxonomy (GTDB): domain Bacteria; phylum Myxococcota_A; class UBA9160; order UBA9160; family UBA4427; genus JAPUKG01. Next base: position 1,054 of record JAPUKG010000179.1, on the reverse strand, counting down.
CACGCTGGTGGCGCCCACGGCCCTGGCCCTGATCCTCCCGCTGCTGTGTCGGCGCGTGGAGGAGGTGGGGGAGGACGAGCGTCACCGCGCGCGCGAACGCGCGCGGCGCGCCATGCGCCACGCCGTCGACTCGCGCAACGGACCCCTGGCCACCGGCGTCGCGCTTCGGCTCTTCGAAGAGGGGCGGGCGTGCAACCCGGAGGCCGCCCGCTGCGCGGCGGAGCGAGCGCTCGAGTCCCCCGACCTGCACGAGGCCAAGCGCGAGCGGCTGGCCGCGTGGCTGGCCGGCGAGGAGATCGAGAAGAAGTCCCGCCGCGAGCCAGAGCCGCCTCCGGCTCCGGCCCCGGTCACGGTCGCGGTCGCCGCCGAGACGCCGCCTCCGTCGCGTCCCGCCGCCCAAGGATCCCTCTCGGAGTCCGAAATCGCGCGCGCCGCCGCGCGCCTGCCCGAGCCCACGCCCACGCCCGCGCAGACGGCACCCGAAGAGGAGAGCTCCCCCGAGCTCGAGATCGTCGACGACACGCACCCGAAGCTCGAGATCGACCCCGACGACGCCGGCATCCAGGTGACCTACGCGGTCCCCGTCGCGCTCGAGGACGACGGGCTCCGCGTGCGCAGCGACGCCGGCGAGATCCGGATCCCGTGGAGCGAGATCGAGGCGGTATCGGTCTTCCAGGTCGGCGAGAAGCCCGTCCCCATCATCGACCTGGTCCGCCATTGGCGCCGCGAAGGCGGCGAGCCCCTGCGCGTCGTGCGCCTGCGCACCGACGGCTTCGACCCCGCCGCCCTGGCCCCGGATCCCGAGCGCGTCGGACCGGATGGCGCGCTGGCGAGCCTGTTGTCCGAGATCCTGGACCGCACCCGCGCGGTGCCGCTCCCCGGTCCCGAGAGCGCCCTCGGCCTGTGCGTCGCCTCGTTCGCGGACCTGGAGAGCTACGAGCGCGAGGTCCTGCGCCGGGAGTCGCGCGGCTAGGGGTGGACCGACCCTGATTCCGACCCGCCGTGGAGGGCCGCGCATTCCGGGTCGGCCGGATAGTCCGCGTGGCCGTCGCCG
>JAPUKG010000178.1 GCA_027295775.1 Pseudomonadota bacterium | reverse complement strand
CGGCGCGCCCCTTCACCGCAGCCCAGGTGCTCGAGCATCATCACCGCCGACAGCAGGGTGGCGGTGGGATTGATCACGTTCCGGCCCGCGATGTCCGGCGCCGTTCCGTGGGCGGACTCGAAGTAGGCGTAGTCGTCGCCGAAGCAGCCGCTGGGCGCCAGGCCCAGGCCGCCCACCAGCGCCGCCGCGGCGTCGGAGAGCACGTCCCCGTAGAGGTTGGGCAGCACCACCACGTCGAGCTCGTGGGGCGCCGCCACCAGGCGGTGAGCGAAGTCGTCCACGATGAAGCACTGGAGCTCGATGTCCGGGTACGCGCCGCCCATCCGCTCCACGCGCTCGCGGAACAGGCCGTCGCTCTGGGGCAGCATGTTGTGCTTGGTTCCGCAGGTGACGCGACCCATGCCGCCGAGCGCCTTGCGCTTGCGCGCCAGCTCGAAGGAGAAGCGTGCCACCCGATCGGAGCCGGCCTCGGTGATCACCTTGAGCGCGTAGCGGCCGGGCGCCAGGTCGGCCACATCGCAGCGCGCCGTCGGGCTGGTGAGACCCAGGGGCGCCAGGTCGGCCACATCGCCCTCGAGGAAGAGATACAAGTCCTCGAGATTCTCGCGAACGATGACCAGGTCGATCTCTTCCGGATGGCGCAGGGGACTCTGGAAGCCCGGCCGGAAGCGCGAGGGTCGCACGTTGGCATAGGTCTGCTTGCCCCAGCGGAGATAGAACAGGGCGGCGCCGCTCGCGCCACTGGTGGAGCCGAACCAGGTGGTGTCGGCGCGGTCGATCTCGGCGCGCGCCTCGGGCGGAAACGCCGCCCCGTACTCGTCGAGCCCGCGCTGGCCCACCGGCGGGTGCAGCCACTCGATGCCCAGTCCCAGGGCGTCCACCACCTCCACACTGGGCCGCATGGCCTCGGGCGAGGCGTCCTCTCCCTCGATCACCGCCACCCTCAAGGCGGAGTGACCTCGTTGCGCAGCGGCTCCCCGCGCCGGTAGCGGGCGAGGTTGTCCAGGAAGATCTCGGTCGCGCGCACCTGGTTCCCCGGATTCGTTCCGGAGCTGTGGGGCGTCACGATCACATTGGGCAGGCTCCAGAGCGGGCTCTCCTCCGGCAGGGGCTCCTGCTCGAAGACGTCCAGCGCGGCGCCCGCGATCCAGCCCTCCTGGAGCGCCACGACCAGCGCCGGCTCGTCGACGATCTCGCCCCGGGCGATGTTCACGAGGACCGCCTCCGAGCGCATGGTGCGGAGCGCCTCGGCATCGATCAGGCCACGCGTTTCGTCGCTCAGCGCCAGCGCCAGCACGACGTAGTCCGACTGCGCGAGCAGCTCGGGCAGGCGCGCGAGCGGCCAGGTCTCGCAGGGCTCGTCGCCCCGGGGCTGACGGCGCACGGCCCGCACGCGCATGCCGAACGCGGCGCCCAGGCGCGCCACCTCGAGACCAATCGGGCCCAGGCCCACGACGCCGAGCGTGCAGCCCTGCAGGTCCCGGATGCCACGGGCGTCCCACACCCGACGCGCCTGGGCGTCGAGCCAGCCGCGCAGGTCGCGTGAGAAGGCCAGCAGGTACATCATCACCGTCTGCGCGATCGGCACCGCCTGGGCGCCCGACGAGGTCGTGATGCGCACGCCGCGCCGCAGCAGGGTCTGGAAGAACTCGTTGTCGATTCCCGCGCTGAAGCTGTGCAGCCAGGCCAGCGCGTCGGCCTTGAGCGCGGCGATCGCGAATTCGCGCGTTCGCTCCGGATAGAGATCGCCCGAGAAGTAGGCGATCTCGACCCCCGTCGAATCCGGCCTGCCCTCGCCGGCGCGCGCCACCACCCGCGGCACACCCGGCGCGGCCTCTTCGAGCGCCTCGGCGCAGTCCGCCTCCACGCGGTCGCTCACCAGAATGGCGCGCTTCACGCGGCCATCTTAGCCCCCTCGTTTCGAGCGGTGGGGCCGTTTATCATGGCGCCCCCATGGTTCCCTACGTCGACATCCCGCCGCTCGAGCTCGGCCCCATCTCCATCGAGCTCTTCTCGGTGCTGGTCTGCGTCGCGGTGATCGTGGGCTTCGAGCTGGTGGTGCGACGCGCGCCGCACTTCGGTCTCGATCGGGACGAGACCGCCACGCTGGTGGCGTGGACCATCTTCTGGGGCTTCGTCGGCTCGCACCTGTTCGACGTCCTCGCCTACGAGCCCGAGCTCGTGCTGTCCAACCCACTGGAGCTGCTCAAGGTGTGGTCGAGCATGTCGTCCTTCGGCGGCATGGCCTCCGGCATGCTGGCCGCCTGGATCATCATGCGGCGCAAGGGATGGACCGGCCGCGATCAGCTCGCCTTCGTGGACCTGGTCGGATTCTCGTTCCCGTTCGCCTGGATCTTCGGCCGGATGGGCTGCGCCATCGCGCACGACCACATCGGCGTGCACTCGACGCACTGGATCGCGGTCCAGTTCCCCGACGGCGCCCGCTTCGATCTGGGCCTGCTGGAGTGCCTGTACACGATCCCGATCGCCGTCGGGTTCGCCGTGCTGGCGCGGCGCCGCTGGCCGCACCCGTTCTTCCTCGGCCTGTTCCTGACGCTCTACGGTCCCGTCCGCTTCGCCATGGACACGCTGCGGGCCGTCGACGCCCGCTATTGGGGCTGGACCCCCGGCCAGTACTTCGCAGTCTTCGCGACCCTCGCCGGGCTGACGCTCCTGACCGTGGCCTACCGCGGCAGCCGCGGGGCCCGCATCGAGAACGCCGCCAGCTAGGCCCGCATCTCACCGAAACGGTCATCGGGTTCCGTCAGAGGGCAGACTGGTATACTGCTCGGCTCTCTGGAAGCCCATGCTCGGGTGGAGGCCCGGAAACATGGATGGACTCAATCTTCAGCTCCCGGTCGGCGCCCCGCTGTCGATCGCGACCCTGCTGTTCAATCTCGGGGTCGGCGTGGTGCTGGCGCTGCTCCTGCGCTGGCACTTCGAGCGATTCGGCTCGACGCTCACGAACCGCATGGAGTTCGCCCAGGTCTTCCCGTTCATCCTGCTGACGACCGTGTTGATCATCACCGTCGTCAAGTCCTCGCTGGCGCTCTCCCTCGGTCTGGTCGGCGCCCTCTCCATCGTGCGCTTCCGCACGCCCATCAAGGAGCCCGAGGAGCTCGCCTATCTCTTCATGGCGATCGCGATCGGGCTGGGGCTGGGCGCCAACCAGACGGTGCCCACCGTGGTCGCGTCGCTGGCCATCCTCGTGGTGATCGCGGCGATGCGCTGGGCGCGACGGGACCGGCAGGACAAGAACCTGTACCTGTCGATCGATCTGGCGAGAGAGAGCGAGGGGACGGGCGAGGAGGCGCGGCTCGAGCGCCTGAACGAGATTCTCGCCCGCCACGCCCAGGTGACCGACCTGCGCCGGGTGGACTCGCGCGAGGGGAGCCTCGAGGCCACCTACTTCGTCGACTTCGACGGCTCGAATCGGGTCTCGGAGCTGATCGATGAGCTGAATCAGGCCTTCCCGGGCGTGGGTGTGTCCTTCATCGATCAGAACCAGCTTCCCAGCATCTAGCCGCGAGCGCCCGCCCCGTGAAGGTCACGTCACGGAAACCGGTCGCCGGGACAGCCGGTCCGAAGCGCTCCGCCGGCCGGGCGGCCGGCTGGCTGATCAGCTTCGCCATCTACACCCTGTTCCTGTTCCTGCTGCTGGCGGTCAGCTTCGACTCCTTCGCGCCCCAGCTCGAACGCGCCGCGGGAACCGAGTCCACCGGCCGCGCGCTGCGCGCCCTGGTCGAGGCGCCCGGCAACTACCTGCGCGCCCGGACCCAGGGCGCACAGGCCCCAGCGCTCCAGCTGGACATCAAGTTCAAGCACATGCACCGCCTCCACGAGCGGCGGGACCGGGCGCTGGCGGACGGCGTGCTGATTCCGACGCCCGACGACTGGGTCCCCGGCATCGCCACGGCGAGCGGAAGACCGGCCGAGGTGGCGATTCGCCTGGGCGGACACCTCCCGCCGGACTTCGAAGGCGACAAGTGGACCCTGGACGTGGAGGTGGCCGACCGCGGGGACGTGCTGGGGACGCGCCGCTTCGTGCTGCGCGCGCCATCCCAGCGCATCCTCCGGGGCGGGATGCTCTTCCTCTCCCAGCTGGAGCGCGAGGGCGTGCTGACGCCCCGCCACGTCTACGTGGACCTGACCATCAACGGCGACCACAAGGGGCTGATGGCCCTGGAAGAGCGCCCCTCCCGAGAGCTGCTCGCGCGCCAGCAGCGACGCGGGGGCGCCATCGTCGGGTTCGACGACACGAGCTTCTGGAAGGCCGTGCAGCGCAACGGAAGCGCGGGCCCCTTCGACAGCCCGTTCCTGGCACCCGTGCGCGCCCGCGAGATCGACCGCAGCGGCGTCTCCGACGAGGACTCGGAGATGGAGCGCGTCGCTGCGGGACTCCTGCGCGGGTTCCTGGATGGACGCCTGACCGCGAGCACCGTCTTCGACGTCGAGGAGACCGGGCGCTTCCTGGCCGTGGCCGAGCTCTGGGAGGCGGAGGAGGCGATGCGCTGGCGCCACCTCCACTTCCACTACGACCCGCTCGAAGCCACGCTCGCGCCCATCTCCGAGGGTGTGCGCCTCCGGCGCCCGGCCCGGGACGCCAACGGCGCCGCGCGCGGACTGACCGCCCTGCGAGTCCGCTTCCCGCAGCTTCTGCTCGAGGACCCGCGGCTGCGCCGCGCCTTCGTCGAGGCCTTCGCACGCCTGGCCCGCGAGGCCCAGGACGACGGCTTCCTGCTCGGCGCCCGGGAAGAGCAGCAGCGCCAGCTCGCCCTGCTGCACCGCGAGTACCCGCTCCGCACGGCTGTCGACCTGACCGCCCTCGTCGAGCGCGCGTCCGGGCTCGCGACGGTGGAGCGAACCGCCCTCGAGCACTTCTCGCCCGAGCTCGGCGACCCCGACTTCGCCTATCCCCAGGTCCTGGACGCCCGCACCTACCGCGACGAGGACGGCCCCTACCTCGAGCTCGCCAACGCCCTTCCCGTGCGCGTCCGGGTGACCGCGCTCATGCACGAAGGCGTGGGCTACCTCGAAGGCGCCCGGGTGAACTCGAGGGCGATCGTGTACCCGATCGAGCTGCCCGCCACCGAGTTCCAGACTCGCCCCCGCAAGCTTCGCATCCGCTACCGGGAGCCCCGCGGCCGCGCGCGAGCCGTTCCCGTCGCGGGACGCGCGCAGGTCGACGGACAGGAGGGCGAGTACGCGTTCCGCGCCGAGTGGCACGACGCCCCCACCCAGCGCAGCCCCGTGCCCCAGGCAAGCCTGGAGAAGGCCCTCTCGCGCCACCGATTCCTGCGCTGGAACGCCGGCTCCGAGACGCTCTACGCGCTGCCGGGAACCTGGCAGGTCGAGGGCTCCCTGGTCGTGCCCGAGGGACTGGGCCTGACGATCCCCGCCGGCACAACCCTGCGCTTCGAACCCGAGCGAGCGCTGGTGGCCCGCGGACCCCTGGTCTTCCTGGGCGTGGAGGACGCGCCCATCGTCCTGGAGGGTCCCGAGGGCGAGCGTCGCCAGGACCTCTGGTCCGGAGTGGTCGTCCTGGGCTCGAGTCGGCCGTCGCGCTGGTCCCACGTGGTGGTGCGCAACACCGGCGGGGTCGACCGGAAGGGCTGGGTGGTGGATGCCGGCGTCGTCTTCCGGCACGCGCCCGTGGAGATGGAGGCCTGCTCGTTCGAGGGCGATCGAAGCGCCGCGTCCCTCGAGCTCGTCCATTCCACCTTCACGCTGGTGGACGTGGAGATCGCCGGGGCGGCCGGTACGGCACTCCAGCTGAGCTTCAGCGAGGGAGAGGTGCGCGGGGGCGGGGTCGCCGACGTCGGAGGGTCCGGGCTGGCCGTGACCGACTCGAAGGTGGCGGTGTCCGACTGGGTCGCGACGGGCGTGCGCGGCGCGGCGCTCCTCGCGTCGGACCGGAGCCGCGTGTCGGCGTCGGGACTCACGATCGAGAACGCGGGCTTCGCCGCCGTCAGCCGGAATGGATCGAGGCTGCTGCTCAGCGACTCCCAGGTGGCCGCGGTGGCTCGCGTCCCGCTGCTCGCGCACACGGACCGCACCGAGTTCGGACCGTCCCGCATCGTCGCCGAGGGGAACCGGATCTACGGCAGCCCACCCGTCGCGGTGGCCCAGACGGGCAGCCGCATCCGAATCGACGGCGCTGAAGTGCCGAGCGTGGACATCGATGTGGCGAGCCTCCACCTCGGAGAGGCGCGGGAGCCGAGAGAGGCACGGGGCCCATGAGCGCACCTCCCGCCGATACGCGCTACGAGATCAAGTACGTCGCGCCGGTCACCCGCTACCACGAGCTCGCCCAGTGGATCCGGCTCCACCCGGCCGGCTTCCGCACGGCCTACCCGCCCCGCTGGGTCAACAACGTCTACTTCGATACGCCGGACCTGTTCACATTCCGGGAGAACCTGCTCGGCTCGAGCTCGCGATCCAAGCTGCGCCTGCGCTGGTACGGTCGCGAGCCGGCACCCAGCCAGAGCAACCTGGAGGTCAAGCGGCGCCGGAATCAGCTCGGCTGGAAGCTGAGCTACCGGACTGGGCCCGTCGACCTCGCCCGCCAATCCTGGCGCGAGCTCCGGCGAACGATTCGCGGAGAGCTCCCGCCCGAGGGAAGGATGTGGCTAGATACCCACATTTTCGCCATTTTAATCAACCGGTATCGCCGCGAGTACTTCGTGTCGCCCGACGGAAAGGTCCGGGTTACTCTCGACGCCCGCCAGGCGGTGTACGATCAGCGTCCGCGACCGCAGCCCAACCTGAGCCGTCGCGCGAACCTCCCGGACACGCTGGTGTTGGAGATCAAGTTCGGGCGCTCGGACCGAAAGCTCGGCTCGAACGTGATGAGGGGGATTCCCGTCCGCGTAAGCCGGAATTCGAAATATGTGATCGGGGTTCGGGCCATTTCGGGCTGTTAGGAGCCGAAATCGAGCCACCCTGGGGGGAGCTGTCGAATTCCGTCTCCCGGACTCCGTCGCAAGGAGACACGCGGCGGCCCACCCCCGCCCCGTTGTCACCCCGAGGGAGTCGCGGCATCGGAGCGAGTTGGCACAGGAGGATGGTTCTCAGTGGGTGGGAAATCCACTTTCGCGGAAGGGCAAGTTGCATCAGTATCTGGGCCCTCCCCTCCCGGGCCCAACTCGAATCGATACCTGGCAAGAATCACAGCGAGGCGCCATGGCGTCTGACACCGGACATCTCGGCCAACACGATCGCGGCAGGCGCCCGCGGCGGGGCTGGATCTTCGCGAGCCTGACACTGTGCGCGCTGCTGGTCACATCCCTGGTCGGCGCCACCGGACCGATTCGCGCGAGGGTCGACGCCTACCTCGAGCCGGTGCGGTCCGAGTTCGGCAGCCTGGTCGCGCTGGCGATGCGGGCAACGACCGATCCGCTTCCCGACTACGAGCTTCGCATCGAGCCCCGGGTCTATCGCGCGGCCGGACTGCTCGGCCCCCGAGCGCGGGACAACGAGGTGGTCGACGACAGCGAGCGCTGGTGGTTCCCCGGCGTGTTTCGCAGCAACGGCCGCGAGCTCGCCGTCGAGCTCCAGATCGCGGGCGACCCGGATGTCGGGCACCTCGAGGAGCGCGTCTGGCGGATCCGTTTCCCGAACCGGCTCGGCTTCAACGGTCTCCGCGAGATCGAGCTGCTCCCGACGCGAGAGCGCGAGTTCGCCTTCGAGAGCGCGGCGCGCCACAGCGCGCGTTCCCTCGACCTGCTGACCCCGCCGAGCGGATTCGCCGGCCTGAGCGTGAACGGCGTCGATGTCGGCACCTACTTCTGGAGCGAGCTGGGCAGCCCCGCACTGCTCGAGCGGCTGGGCTACGCGGACGGACCGATCCTGTGGCCCGTGACCGGCACCGATTCGCATGTCGACCGGCTGGGCACCCCTGCCAACTCCGAGATCGCCCGGGCGCGGCTGGCGGCGCTCTTCGTTCTGACCCGCGACGCCGACGACCTCCGCTTCGAGCAGGAGCTCCCCGGTCTCCTGAACGTGCGCAAGTTCCTCACCTGGAACGCCCTGGCCTCAGTCCTGAGCGCGCAGGCACCCGCAACCCGCCTGCCCTGGTACTTCGATCCCGTGACGGGCCTGCTCGAGCCGGTGGCGGCGGGCTTTGCGGAAGTGTTCGCGAGCGAGGCCGGCAGCGAGGCGGCGTACCGCGGTCTCGCGGCGCGCGTGCTGGACATCCCCCGCTACCGCGCGGCACGGGATCGGATCCTCGCGGCCCTCGTCCGCGAGTCGCGCTTCGACGTGGCGTCCTCGGTGCAGCGCAAGCTCGGAGAGATCCTGCCGCGCCTGGCTTCGCGGCTCGAGCTGGGACTGGGCAGCGTGCCCCACCCCTCCCATCTCCGCGAGCTCGCCCTCTTCCAGCGCGAGGTCCGCGGCACCCTGCAGGCGACCGCCGAAGCGCTGCGCGGGGAAATCGAGCTCGCGTCGGAGAGCGACCCGGGGCGCCCGCCCCTGCGCTTCGCGTCCGAGATGCGCGCCGCGCGCTGGGTGCGCAAGTCCGGCCTCCCCTTCCAGCGTTCGGGCGACGAGCTCCGGCTCCGCCAGGGCACCTATCACGTGACGCGCAGTCTGGTGGTACCGGCCGAGTACCGGTTGACCCTCGACCCCGGCGTCACGCTGGTGATGGAGCCGGGCGTGAGCCTGGTGACCTTCCGCGGGCTCTCCGCCGAGGGAACTCCGACCCGGCCGATCCGCGTGACCCCGAGCGACCCGCGCCGCCCCTGGGGCGCCCTGGGCGTGGTCCGCGCCCCCGAGCCCTCGCGGCTGGCCCATATCACGATAAGCGGCGGCTCCAGCGACGTGGTCGACGGCATCCAGCTGGCGGGCCAGCTCTCCTTCAATGCCTCCGACGTCACCCTTCGCGACAGCGAGATCCGCGACGCCCGGGGCGGCGCGGCCATGAGCGTCGTGCGCGCCCACTTCGAGGTGCTGCGCAGCCGATTCACCAACAACGCCTCGGACGCCCTCGCCCTCTCCTGGACCGAGGGCGAGATCCACGCCAGCCTGTTCGCCGAGAACGGCGACGACGGGCTGGATCTGGCCAGCTCCCGGGTGAGCGTGCTGGCCACGACCTTCTACGGCACCGTGGACAAGGCGATCAGCGCGGGCGCGCGGAGCCGACTGCACGTCGAGGACTCGAGGCTCGTGGATTCGGGAATCGCGATCGCGTCGAAGGACGGCTCGCGCGTCGACGTGGTGGGGTCCGAGTTCCGGCGCAACGAGCTGGTGCTGGCCCTCTATCGGAACAAGCCGCTCTTCGGCGGCGGGTTCGCGAGGCTGACCGGCGGTCTCCTGGTCGGGAACACGCGGGACTTCCACGTGGAGTCCGGCTCCGACCTCCAGCTCGACGGCGTCGTGCGCGAAGAGAGCGGTGCCTCTCGTGCCCTGCACGCGGTGCGGACGCCCGTGCAGCGGCCGCATGC
>JAPUKG010000177.1 GCA_027295775.1 Pseudomonadota bacterium | reverse complement strand
CCACCACCCAGAGTCTTGTGGTTCTGAACGGTGCCAAAATCCGCTTCAAGCCGCGCTTTGCCACCGGATTAGAGGCCTCGGAGCGCGATGACCCCCGCCCGCCCCCAGGAGGAAACCCGGGTCAAGCGGTGAGAGCGGATGCAGCTCCCAGGGAAGGGGTGCGCAGCCGCCGGAGGATCTCGTCGAGCCCTTTGGGAGCGACGGTCGCCGCGCCGTGCAGCGCACCCGGGAAGGTGAAGGCGATTCGCGGGCCGTCCACGCGGCGGACCGTGGCGGCCACGCGGGCCGAGATCTCACCGTGCTCGATCACGAGCTGGATCTCGGCGCCGTGGCGGAAGCGGGGGACCGCGCTCTCCGGGAACTCGACGAGCGCGCCCGTCGCGCTCAGGTTCAACGGGATCGAGGTCCAGCGGCGGCCGCCGGGCTCTTCCGCCAGGACCACCATTCCGCTTCCGCGCAGGTTCGGAATGCGCGGGGCGGAGCGCAGGTCTTCGCTGGCCATCCGGCTCGGGATGCGCAGAGCCACCTGGCGTGGGTTCTCCGGGGTCGAGCCCGGATCGACGCGAAGGACCTGCGAGAGGAAGACCATCGCGCGCCGCCGGTGCACGAAGGTCACGCAGCACGAGGCCAGGGGCTCGATGCGCAGGGAGGCGGGGAGCGACGCCAGGTCGAAGCGGATCTCGCCGTCCGAGAGCACGGCGAACCGCGCCGAGGTCGTCCTGCCCCAGTCGCTCATCAGAAGGGTCGCCGGCGCGCGGAAGGTCACGCGCTCGCTGAGGATGCTCTCGAGGACCTCGCTCTCGGTCCAAGCCACGGCTTCGGGACCGCGGGGCTGCGACGCGCGGCCGCTTCCCAGATTCAGTTGCCACCAGGCCACGATTCGCTTTCTCCTCGGGGGGTTGGAAGCCGTGCTTGCGTCCCCGTCATCGGTCGACGAAGGGCCGGCCTTTACCGAGATCGCCCCGGGCGAGATGCAGTGAACGTCGTGCACTGCATGCCCCCCGCTGCAGTTCGATTCCTGCGGGGCTATCCTAAATCCCCGGATTCAAAGGATTCTGGAGGTGGCCGCGACTGGGCACGGGGCTTGCTCTAGTGGCCAGGCATGAGCGTGAGAGGTCACTCCGTGGAGCACCCCAAACGAAGACGGCACCGGCGCGATCGGCACCGGCCCGCGGCCCCGGCGGACGGGGCCGAGCCCCGGCGCGCTCCCCGGCGGCGCTCGACCGAGACGCCGGAGCAGCGCGCCTACCGCCAGGCCCAGCGCCGCGTCAACGTCAAGATCTCCTTCTACACGCACCTGATTGCCTACGGCTCGGTGCTGACGCTCATCCTGGTGACGACGCGCAGCTTCCGGGTGGCCATGATCGTGGCCACGGCCTGGGGCATCGGCCTGGCCATTCACTACTTCGTGGCGATGGTGGCGCCGAGCCTGCGCCAGCGCATGATCGACGAGGAGGTCGGCAAGCGGGTCCATCGCGATCTCCACCGCCAGCGCCGCGCCATCGAGACCCGACACGTGCGCAGCATGGAGGACCTGTCCGCCTCGATCGCCCACGAGATTCGCAACCCGATCACGGCCGCCAAGAGCCTGGTGCAGCAGATGGGAGAGGACCCGGTCTCGGGCGAGAACATCGAGTACGCCAAGGTGGCGCTCGGCGAGCTCGACCGGGTCGAGAAGTCGATCTCCCATCTGCTGCGCTTCGCCCGGGACGAGGCGCTGCGCAAAGACGTCTTCTCCATGGAGGAGATGATCACCTCCGCCGTCGAGACCTTCCGCGAGCGCATCGCGCGGGCCGGCATCGAGCTCCATCAGGAGATCGACACCCCCGGCACGGTGCGCGGTGACAAGGAGAAGCTGCGGCGCGTCGTGATCAACCTGATCGCCAACGCCATCGACGCCCTCGAGCAGGGCGCCACCGAGAGCCCGCGCCTCGAGGTGATGGCCGGCGAGAACCTGGCGGGCACCGAGATCTGGGTGCGGATCCGGGACAATGGGCCCGGGATCGGAAGCGAGACCCTCGGCCAGATCTTCAACCCCTTCTACACCACGAAGGAAGATGGCACGGGACTCGGTCTCGCTCTGTCCAAGAAGGTGGTGGATGCCCACGGCGGAACCATCGAGGCGGAATCCGCCTCGGGGGCCACCGAGTTCGTGCTGACGTTCCCCAAGCAGCCCGAGAACGGGGGGGACGTGCGATGATCACCCAGGTCGGGACCCGCAGTCCGCGTACCCAGTGGGGGTGGGAGCACCTGGGCGATCTCGAGGAAGGGAGCTCGTCGATGTCGAGAAGCCGGAGTGACGAGGGCGATCGCAGGCGACCCCGCCGCCGTCGCCGACGACGCAACCCGAGCCGCGCGGCGGCGGAGGCGGCCCGCGAGCCGCTGCCGCCCGTGCCGACGGTCGACCCGGTTCCGCCGGTGCCGCCGACTCCGGTGCGGCCGAGCGAGGCCGATCTGCTCGCCCAGATCGACGAGTCCCTGCTGTCGCCCGACGAGCGCGACTACCTGGAGGCCCGGCGCACTGCCGAGGCCAAGATCGGCCTCTACCGCGAGGCCGTAAAGCTCGGCATCCCCGTTCTGTTGCTCCTGATCTTCATCCCCTGGGTGGGCGCCATCGTCCTCTGCATCGGCGGCATCAAGCTGGGCCGCAGGTTCTACCGGGTGATGGTGGAGCCCAAGCTCCGCGAGCGCCTGGTCCGGGAAGAGGTGAGCAAGCGGGTGGACGCCAGCGTCCACCGCGAGCGCCAGGTGCTCGAGGGTCGGCATTCGCGCTCGGTGGAGGATCTCTCCGCATCGATCGCCCACGAGATCCGCAACCCCATCACCGCCGCCAAGAGCCTGGTGCAGCAGATGGAGGAGGACCCGACCTCCCAGGACAACCCGGAGTACGCGCGGGTGGCACTCGGCGAGCTCCAGCGGGTGGAGAAGTCGATCTCCCACCTGCTGCGCTTCGCCCGGGAAGAGGAGCTGCGCATGCAGCCGGTCCAGATGGCCGACGTCCTGGACTCGGCCCTCGAGACCTTCAAGGACCGCGCCGCCCGGTCGGGCGTAGAGATCAACCGCCAGTTCGACTGCGAGGGATCCATGCACGGCGATCCCGAGAAGCTGCGCCGCGTGTTCATCAATCTGGTGGGCAACGCCATCGACGCGCTCGGCGAGGGCGAGGTCGACAAGCCCGCCGTCGAGGTGTCCATGGGCGAGAACCTGGCCGGCAGCGAGGTCTGGGTGCGCGTGCGGGACAACGGGCCCGGCATCGACCCCGAGATCGAGCAGCGAATCTTCAATCCGTTCTTCACCGCCAAGGAGGGAGGGACCGGGCTCGGCCTGGCCATCACCAAGAAGCTGGTGGACGCACACGGGGGCAGCATCGAGGTCCAGTCCGAGAGCGGACACGGGACCGAGTTCGTTCTCACCTTTCCCAAGACGGGCGCGCAGGGAGGAACGTCGTGACCGCACGAATCCTGGTCGTCGAAGACGAGAAGGCCATCCGGATCGCGCTGCGAGGACTGCTGACCCGCGAGGGCTACGAGGTGGAGCTGGCGGACGACGGCGAGACCGCGATCTCGCGGCTTCGCGAGCAGACCTACGACGTGGTGATCACGGACCTGGCGCTCGGGCGCGGGATCACCGGCATGGACGTGCTGAAGACCGCCAAGGAGATCCGGCCCGAGACCGCGGTAGTGATGATCACCGCCCACGGCTCGGAGAAGATCGCGGTCGAGGCCATGAAGGCCGGCGCCGAGGACTACGTGCCCAAGCCCTTCGACAACGACGAGATCCGGGTGGTGATCAGCCGTGCCTTCGATCGCCACCGGCTCGAGCGCGAGAACCGCCTCCTGCTAGAGCAGTTCCAGCGCGACAAGGGCTTCCACAACCTGATCGGCACCGGTCCCGGGATGCGCAGCGTCTTCGAGACAGTGCAGAAGGTGGCGGAGACGGACCTCACGGTCCTGGTCCGCGGCGAGAGCGGGAGTGGCAAGGAGCTGGTGGCCCAGGCCATCCACAACTCCAGCAACCGCAAGCACAAGCCCTTCGTGGCGGTGAACTGCGCCGCCATCAACCGTGAGCTGGTCGAGAGCGAGCTCTTCGGCCACGAAAAGGGCGCCTTCACCGGCGCCGACAGCCGGCGAGTGGGTCGCTTCGAGGCCGCTGACGGCGGCACGATCTTCCTCGACGAGATCGGCGACATGGCGCGCGAGACCCAGGCCAAGGTGCTGCGCGTTCTCCAGGAGCGGACGCTCGAGCGCGTGGGCGGCACCAAGCCGGTGGCGGTCGACGTGCGCGTGGTGGCGGCGACCCACTGCGATCTCGAGGCCGAGGTGGAGGAGGGTCGCTTCCGGGAGGACCTCTACTACCGGCTCAAGGTGGTGAGCGTGGAGCTGCCCGCTCTGCGCGAGCGGAGCGAGGACATCCCCGCCCTGTGTGCCCGGTTCCTCGAGCAGGTGGCCGAGCGGCTGGGCCGCGACCAGAAGAAGCTCTCGCCCGAGGCAATGGCGCGGATGGCCCGGCACTCCTGGCCCGGCAACGTGCGCGAGCTGCGCAACGTGATCGAGCAGGCGACGGTGCTGTCGACTGGCGGGGTGATCGAGGAGGAGGACCTCGACCTGGACGACGCGCGCAATGCCGGGATCCTGCCCGAGCTGCCCGCGGGCCTGTGCTTCAGCGAGGCCAAGAAGTTCATGGTGGAGCGCTTCGAGCGCGACTACCTGCTGACCGCTCTGCGCGGGAACGAGGGCAACGTGTCGCGCACCGCCCAGGCCATCGGGATGGTACGCCAGAGTCTGCAACAGAAGATCCGCGAGCTCGACCTCCGTTCGGAGAACTGGGGCCGCGAGTCTGGCAACAAGGGAGAGAAACGATGACCTACGAGAGACCGCAGGGGCTGGTGTCCCGTTTCCGCAGTCTGCTCCACGGGATCTTCAGCATCTGGATCCGCGACCGGGAGAACGAGAGCCCGGAGGCGGTGTACGAGCAGGCGATCGCGGAGCGGACGAACCAGTACCGCGAGCTCAAGGACGCGGTGGCGGGCATCCTGTACATGCGCGCCAAGCTCGAGTCCGAGATCACCGAGCGCCGGGCCGAGATCGCGCGGCTCCACGACGATGTCCGCCGCTCCGTCCGGCGCGGCCAGGACGACATGGCGATCACGCTGATCGCCCACAAGCAGGTCCTGTTCGAGGACCTGGAGCGGGCCGAGGACGAGCTGCAGGGCGTGCGCGCCGAGGCGGACGAGGCCAAGAACAACCTGGTCCGCTTCCGCGACGAGATCCGCGTGCTGGTCCGAGAGAAGGGGCGGGCGCTCGCCACCCTGGCCAACGCCAAGGCCCGGCGGCGGCTGCAGCTGGCGCTCGACGGACTCTCGGTGGACGCCGAGATGACGGCGCTGGAGAGCGTGCGCGAGTACATCGCCCGTATGACCGCCGAGCGGGAGCTCGAGGGCGAGATGGGGGACGCCGGCATGCGCTCCCGGCTGCGCGCGCTGCGCGACGAGGCGCGGCACGATGCCGCCCGCGGCGAGCTCGAGCAGCTGAAGCACGAAATGGCAACCCACGTGATCGAGGCCCGGGCCACGCGCGGCGAGGCGATCCCCGTCGCGACGAACTAGCGCGCGATTCGAGGCTCAGAGCCGGCGGGCCGCTCCACCGAGGTGGGGCGGCCCTTTCGCGTCATACTGTAGAGCCGAGATCCGAACCCGGAGGGAGCCATGGGTCGAGCTTCGCTCGTGCTGGCGGCGATCGCCGTGGCGGCGCTCGCCCCGGCGTGCGCCAGCTTCAAGCCGCAGCCGCTCGAGGAGATCGGATTCCGAGACCGCGTCGAAACCGCGAGTCGCAATGGTCTGACGGTGAGCGTGGCGGTGCTCTCGCGCGACGAGGCCAGGCGCGCGTTCGGGGTCGATCTCTACGGGAAGCAGATCCAGCCCGTATGGCTGCGCATCGAGAACCAGACACAGCGCCCCTATCGCTTCCTGCGCCACGGCATCGATCCGCAGTACTTCTCCGCCCACGAGGCGGCCTACAAGAGCCACTTCAGCTGGCAACCCCGCACCAACCGGCGCATGGACAACCACTTCGACCGCCTGGGCATCATCCCGACGGTGCCGGCACTCGGAAGCACCGAGGGCTTTGCCTTCACCAACGCGAAGCTGGGCATCAAGGGCGTTCGGATCCGGCTGCTCACGGAGAGGAGCGTCGAGGACTTCCAGTTCTACCTGTCGGTCCCGGGATTCCGGGCCGACTGGCACGAGGTGGATTGGGAAGGGCTCTACGCGGAAGACGAGTGGGTCGAGCTGGAGAGCGAGGAGGAGCTACTCGATGTGATCCGCAGCCTGCCGTGCTGCACCACCCGCAAGACCGGCACCGGCGAGGGCGACCCACTGAACCTGATCGTGATCTCACGCGAGCGCGCACTCCAGGCCTTCGTGCGCGCGGGCTGGGACGAGACCGAGCTCCTCACCTTTCGCTCGGGCCTGCGGACGGTCCGCGCCTTCTTCGGGGGCGTGTACAAGTACTCGCCCATGAGCGCGCTCTACGTCTTCGGCCGCCCTCAGGACATCGGGCTGCAGAAGGCGCGCGACACCATCCACGAGCGCAACCACCTGCGCCTCTGGCTGAGCCCCTGGCTCTACCGCGGACGCATCGTATGGGTGGGCGCGATCAGTCGGGACATCGGGGTCTACTTCACGCGGCGGGCCTGGAACCTCACGACCCACGCGATCGATCCCGACATCGACGAGGCGCGGGACTATCTCGCCGAAGATCTGGCGACGGCCGAGACCGTCGAGCGCTTCGGGCTGATCGAGGGTGTGGGCGCGTCTACGCCAGACGACCCGCGGCGCAACCTGATGATGGCGCCCTGGTGGAGCGACGGAGACCGTGCGGTCTTCCTCCTCTCCGATGAGAATATTCCCCTCGACCAGCTGAACTTCTTCGACTGGTACGAGTTCGGGAGCCGCGAGCGACGCCTCGAGGGCCAGGAGCTCAAGGGGGGCCGGCCGACCGCTCCGGAAGGCCAATGAGTCGGGGCGGCGGGTTCGCCTATCATGGCAGGAGGGAGGAATCATGGGCGCGAACGCCATCGTGGTCGGAGTGGGAGCGAGTGCCGGGGTCGGCGGGGCGCTCTGCCGACGCTTTGCGCGGGAAGGCCTCCACGTCTTCGCCGCCGGGCGTACGGTGGAGAAGCTCGAGGCCCTGGCCCAGGAGATCGAGGGTCTGGGCGGCACGCTCACGCCGGTGGTGACCGACGCCACCTCGGAGGCGGACGTCATCCGCCTCTTCGACACGGCCGAGGCGGCGGCCGGACCGCCGACGATCGTCGTCTACAACGCGGGCAACAACCAGTTCCGCCCGCTCCTCGAGATGACCGCCGAGTTCTGGGAGGGCGTGTGGCGCCTGTGCTGCTTCGGCGGGTTCCTCGTCGCACGCGAGGCGGCTCGGCGGATGGTGCCCGCCGGAGGGGGAACCCTGCTCTTCACCGGCGCCACCGCCTCCATCCGCGCCCGGCCGCCCTTCACGGCCTTCGCCTCGGCCAAGGCGGCGCTCCGCGCGTTGGCCCACGGCATGGCCCGCGAGTTCGGACCCCAGGGCATCCACGTGGGACACGTGATCGTCGATGGCGGCATCGACGGGGACCAGCTCAACAGCCGCTTCCCGCAGTTCAAGGAGAGCCGGGGCGACGACGGCATGCTCAACCCCGACTCGATCGCCGACGCCTTCTGGGCGCTCCACCGTCAGGAGAAGACCGCCTGGACCCTCGAGCTCGACGTGCGCCCGTACAAGGAGCAGTTCTGAGCGCGAGGCCGTCGCCTGTCCAGACCTCTCGGTTCGTGAGTTAGATCTTCTCCACCCGGTGCACGTTCCACCAGGTGAGTCCCGGGAGGAAGCGGCGCAAGAGCACGGTCGCGCGCGCGCCGGCGTCCGGAAACACCATGAGCTTGCCTTTCTCCAGGTGGCTCTCGATCGCGTCGAGCACCTTCTCGGGCTTGATCGGAGGGATCAGCTCCAGGATCTTCGGGTTCGACTTGGCCTGGTCGAGGAGCGGCGTCGCCACTGGCGGAGGACACACGCACGCAAAGCGCACGCCCCGGTTCCGATTCTCGTGGGCGAGCACCTCGGTGAATGCCACCACCGCGAACTTCGAGGCGTCGTACGCGCCGAAGTGCATGGTGGGGACCCAGCCCGCGATGGACGCGAAGTTCACGAAGTCACCGCGGCCGCGCTCGAGCATCCCCGGCAGAGTCGCCATGGTGACGTTCACGGTCCCGCCGTAGTTGATGTCCATGATGCGGTTCACCAGGCCCGGGTCCTGGTCCATGAGAAGTCCGGTGGGCATGATGGCCGCCGCGTTCAGGACCCGGTCGATGGGGCCGAGCTCGCTCTCCGCCTCGCGTACCACCGACTCCACGGCCCGTGGGTCGGTGACGTCGAGGCCCCAGGTGCGGATGCGCCCGTCGTCGCCGGCCGTCTCGCGCAGCCCCTCCTCGTTCACGTCGATCGCCGCCACCGAGACGCCGGCCTCGGCCAGCCGCCGCGCCGCGAGACGTCCCATTCCGCTTCCGCCACCGGTGATGAACGCGACCTTGCCCGTGAACGCCATCGCGAGACCCTCCGTTCCCTCTGGGCCTATTCTATGGGATGGATGGACCGACCCCCAGGGGCCTCGGCGGTGGCCTCGGTGGTGACTGGTTGACCGGCCCAGGGCCGCCCGCTACCAATCCCTGGCTTTCGAATCCACCACCCTCTCGAGGATCGCCATGGGCCGAAGCTGCGCTCTCACCGGCAAGCACGTGCAGTTCGGGCACAACGTCGCCCACTCCAACGCCAAGACGAACCGGCGCTTCCTGCCCAACATCCAGAAGGTGTCGCTGCAGTCCGAAGCCCTCGGCCGGACCGTCAATCTCGCCGTCTCCACCCGGGCGCTGCGCAGCGTGCAGAAGAAGGGAGGGCTCGACCGCTTCCTGCTCGAGACCGACGACCGCAAGCTGGCCGAAGAGGGGCTGCGGCTGAAGCGCCGGATCAAGAAGGCGATCGGGACTCCGAAGGGGCGGGCCGCCGCGGACGGCTGAGCCGCCCACCGGTCGCTTCTACTTCCGGGAGCCGTACCGCTTGCGGAAGCGCTCGATCTTGCCGTCTGTGTCGAGCTCGCACATCTGACCGGTCCAGAACGGGTGGCTCACCGACGAGACCTCGAGCCGCACCACCGGCACCTCTTCCCCGTCGACATCGCGCTTCTCCTTGGACGTGATGGTGGAGCGCGTCACCCACTCGGTGCCGGTGGCCGAGTCGACGAAGATGACCTTGTGGTAGTCCGGATGGATGTCGGGCTTCACGACGCGCTCACCGACTCGATCACCAACTGGACTTGCGCATGCCCGGGAGCTGGCCGCGCAGGGCCAGGTCGCGCAGCGCGATCCGGGAGATGCCGAACTTGCGGTAGTAGGACCGGGAGCGCCCGGACACCTCGCAGCGTCGGTTCAGCCGGGTGGGGCACGAGTTGCGCGGCAGCTTGGCGAACTTCTCCTGGGCGACCAGCTTGTCGTCGATCGAGGCGTTGGCGTCGTTGAGGATGGCTCGCAGCTCTGCCCGCCTCTCGGCGTACTTCGCGATCAGCGCCTTGCGCTTGAGATCGCGATGGATCTGGGACTTTTTGGCCATTCCGGGAGAACCTCGTTCGCGGAGGCAGGACTGTAGGTTTCCGGCCCGGGCGACGCAAGGGCCCGGGGCCCCGACTTCTCCAGGGAATCCGGGACCTTGGGACGGCCGGGCCCCTTGTTCTATGGTCCCGGCCGATGAAGGGGATCGACCCCGGGCAGCTTCCCAAGCACTTCGACGCCGCCGACGCCGAGCGGCGCTGGCACGAGGTCTGGGAGCGGGACGGGATCTACCGCTGGGACCCCGACCGGCCCCGGTCCGAGACGTTCGTCATCGACACGCCGCCGCCCACGGTCTCGGGCTCACTGCACGTGGGCTCCCTGTTCTCCTACACCCACACCGACCTGGTCGCGCGCTACAAGCGCATGCGGGGCCTGAACATCTTCTATCCGATGGGCTGGGATGACAACGGCCTGCCCACCGAGCGGCGCGTGCAGAACTACTACCACGTGCGCTGCGACCCCGAGGCCGCCTACGAGCCCGGCCTCCAGCTGGCCGAGGCCACTGGCAAGGAGCGCAAGAAGCCCACCCGGCAGATCTCGCGCCAGAACTTCATCGAGCTCTGCCAGGCCCTCACCACGATCGACGAGAAGAGCTTCCGGGAGCTGTGGCAGCGGGTCGGCCTCTCGGTGGACTGGCGCCAGGAGTACCAGACCATCGACGACCACTGCCGCACCCTGGCCCAGCTCTCGTTCCGCGACCTCTGGGAGAAGGGCCACGTCTACACCAGCGACTCCCCGACCATGTGGGACGTGGACTTCCAGACTGCGGTGGCCCAGGCCGAGGTCGAGGACCGGGACACGCCCGGCGCCTACCACAAGATCGAGTTCGGGGTGGAGGGCAGCGACCGGAGCTTCGCGATCGCCACCACGCGTCCGGAGCTCCTGCCCGCCTGCGCGGGCGTGACGGCGCATCCCGACGACGAGCGGTACAAGGATCTCTTCGGCAAGCGCGCGGTGACGCCTCTCTTCCGCTCGCCGGTTCCGATCTTCGCCAGCGAGCTGGCCGATCCCGACAAGGGAACCGGGATCCTGATGGTGTGCACCTTCGGCGACGCGACCGACGTCATCTGGTGGCGCGATCAGCAGCTCGAGCTGAAGCAGATCGTGGGCCGCACCGGCCGGCTCGAACAGGTGCGCTTCGGCACCGACGGATTCGAGAGCCTCGACCCCGACGCGGCCAACGCGGCCTACGCCGAGCTGGTGGGCAAGAGCGTCAAGCAGGCGCAAGCGCGCGTGGTAGAGCTTCTGCGCGACTCCGCCGGGAGCGCGACGGGGCGCGGCGCTCCCCTCCAGGCGGAGCCGGAGAGCGTGCAGCACCCGGTTCGCTTCTACGAGTATGGCAAGCGCCCGCTCGAGTACATCCCCACGCGGCAGTGGTTCGCGCGTCTCCTCGACAAGAAGGACGCGCTCCTGGCCAAGGGCGCGGAGATCCAGTGGCACCCGCCCTACATGGGCGCCCGATTTCGGGACTGGACCGCGAACCTCTCGATCGACTGGTGCCTGTCCCGCCAGCGCTACTCGGGCGTGGCCATCCCGGTCTGGTACCGCCTCGACGGCGAGGGGCGGCGCGACTACGAGAATCCGATCGTGGCCGAGCCGGAGCAGATGCCCGCCGATCCCATGATCCACACGCCCTCGGGCTACGAGGAGTCCCAGCGCGGCAAGCCGGGCGGCTTCGA
>JAPUKG010000176.1 GCA_027295775.1 Pseudomonadota bacterium | reverse complement strand
TCGCCGTGCTGGTCTTCGCCGCGCCCGCAGCGGCCGACGCTCCCGATCCCGACTCCTATCCGGACTCCTATCCGGACTGGGAGGCGCTGGCCCATGTCGACGTGATCGAGGTCCTGACCCACGACGAGGACGGCGACCGGCGCGAGAGCAAGGTCTGGTTCGTGCTGGTGGAGGGCGAGGCCTATCTGCGCACCTCGGAATCCGCCTGGCTCGAGAACCTGCGCCGCGACCCGAACCTGGGCCTGCGGATCGAGGACGTCGAGTATCAGGCCCGCACCCTGGAGGTCACCAGCGACGAGCTGATCGAGAAGGTGGACGCGGCCTCGCGCCAGAAGTACGGCTGGCAGGAGGCGATCATCCACCCCTTCCGCATGCGCGAGCCGGACATCCTGCGGATTGCACCGCGGGCGGCGGCGGACTAGCTCTGGGCACACTCGAACGGCGGGCGGATCGTCAGGCCCTGCCGTGCCGGGCGGACACAGCGTCGCGAATCTCGCGCTTCAGGAACTTTCCGGCCGGGTTGCGGGGGAGCGGCTCGTCGGCGATCTCCACCACCGAGGGGATCTTGAAGGGCGCTAGCCGCTGGCGCAGGTGGGCCTGGAGCTCGCCCACGTCGATCTGCATGCCGGGCTTGGGCAGGATGGCGCAGGCCACCTCTTCGCCGAGGCGCTCGTGGGGCAGGCCGAAGACCGCGGCCTCGTACACCGCGGGGTACTCGTAGATGGCCGCCTCCACCTCGGCGCTGTACACGTTCTCGCCGGCGCGCAGGACCATGTCCTTCGCGCGGTCCTCGATGTAGAGGAAGCCCTCGTCGTCCATGCGCCCCAGGTCGCCGCTGCGCAGCCAGCCGTCGACGATCGTCTCCGCTGTGGCCTCGGGGTTGTTCCAGTAGCCCCGGATCAGGGTCGGTCCGTAGAACCAGATCTCGCCGATCTCGCCGCACGGCACCTCGCGAGCCTCATCGTCGGCCACCTTGATCTCCATGGGCACGATCGCGCGGCCGCAGCTCCGCGGCCGAGCCAGGATCTCGTCGCCCGAGATGCCGGGCCCGAACGCATTGGTCTCGGTCATGCCGTAGCCGATGCCGGGACGGCCGCGCTCGAAGCCCTTCTCGATGCGCTGAATCAGCTCGGGCGGTGCCGGCGCACCGCCGCCGCCCACACTCAAGACGCTCTCGGTGTTTCGCCGCGCGAAGTCCGGCGACTCGAGCAGATCCCACGACTGGGTGGGCACGCCGACGAAGGTGGTGATCTTCTCCGTCTCGATGTGCTCGAGGGCGCGTTCGGGGCTCCACTTGTACATCATCACCAGCTTGTAGCCGGTGGCGAAGCAGCTCATCATCACCGGGATCAGCCCGGTCACGTGGAAGAGCGGCACCACCAGGATGAAGCTCACGGGGAAGGGGTGCTCCTCCTTGGGCGGCGACATCAGCCGGGTGACCGCCGTGCGACAGCCGAAGGCCATCAGCGCCGACAGCACGGCGCGGTGGGTGGAGACGGCGCCCTTGGGGTGCCCGGTGGTACCGGACGTGTACAGGATGATGGCGTCGTCGTCGGGCCCGACCTCGACGTCGGGCATGGTGGCGCCGGGGATGCGGTGGTCCTCGAGCCGATCGACGCCCTCCGGGACGGTGTCCGCGCGCACCGAGAGCGCGCGGAGGCCCAGCCGCTCCATGGCGGGCGCCGCGCGCTCCACGCGCTCGCGGTCGCCGATCAGCACGGTCGCGCCCGAGTCCTCCAGCCCGTAGACCATCTCGTCGGCCGTCCACCACGCGTTCATGGACACCGCGATGGCCCCGACCGAGGTGATGGCGGCGAACGAGACGATCCACTCGGGGTAGTTGCGCATGGCGATGGCAACCCGGTCGCCGGGGCGGACGCCGTAGCGGTCCACCAGCAGGGTCGCGATCTCGTCGGCTCGCGACATCACCTCCGCGAAGCTCCAGCGCTCGTCCTCGTAGACCAGGAAGTCACCGGGGTGGGATCGGGCCGCCGCGAAGACCGCGCGGAGCGACGGAGGTGTGTTCTCGAAGACGGTCACCACCCGGCCGTCGATCTCGGCCTCGCCCAGGGCGAAGCGCTGCCCGGGCGCCGTCACCGCGGCCACGGCTTCCTTCCAGGTCATCGAGCTCGTTGCCTGCGTCATCACACCTCCAGTGCCACCCCTGAGTATGTTATGAGTCTCGACTCTGGGTCTACCCAAACCGCCGAGGGTGCCCTGAGGAGACGCACGTGGGGGAGATCGGAATCTATGAGGCGATGAGCACGCTGCGGGCCGTGCGCCGGCTGCGGCCCGACCCGATCCCCGACGACGTGCTGCATCGAGTGCTCGAGGCCGCCACCTGGGCACCGACCGGCGGGAACGTCCAGCCGTGGCGGGTGGTCGTGGTGCGCGACGCCCAGCGGAAGCAGACGCTCGCGCGTCTCTACGCCGAGCGCTGGAAGGCGTACTCGACCCAGCACAGGGCCCTGCTCGGAGACGCGCCCGAGGCGATCCGGGCGCGCACCGAGAAGATGCTGGGCGCCGGCGACTACCTGGCCGATCACTTCGCCCAGACACCCGCGGTCCTGATCTTCTGCTTCAACCCGAAGCTCATGGCGGTCACGGACGCGGGCCTCGACCGGATCTCCGTGGTCGGTGGCGGCTCGGTTTACACCGCCGTCCAGAACGCGCTCCTCGCCTGCCGCGCCGAGGGACTCGGCTGCGTGCTCACGACCCTGCTCTGCGAATGCGAGCCGGAGGTGCGCCAGCTGCTGGCGATCCCGGAGCCCTGGGGCACCGCGGCGGCGGTGCCGATCGGCTACCCGGTGCTGCGCGGTCACGGCCCCATCTCGCGCCGGCCCGTGGAGAAGATGGCCTACGCCGACACCTGGGGCGCGGCCTTCGGGGCGTCGCCGTGAGCGTCGCGGCAGCGGACATGCCCGCGGCTGCGCTCGCCATGGCGGACGAGCTGCGCAAGCGCGCCGACGAGATCGAGAAGACCCGCCGGCTGCCCGCCGACCTGTCGCAGCGGTTCGCGGAGGCGGGCTTCTACCGGATGTGCGTGCCCGAGGTCTATGGCGGCCTAGAGCTCCCGCCCGGCGAGTCCATGCGCACCATCGAGGCGCTAGCCCAGGCCGACGGCTCGAGCGCGTGGGTGGTCTTCATCGGCGCGACGTCGGGGACGGTGCTGGCGCTCCTGCCGCCGGACTCGGCCCGCGAGATCTTCCACCGCCCCGAGGTCCTGCTGGCGGGCGTCTTCGCGCCCA
>JAPUKG010000175.1 GCA_027295775.1 Pseudomonadota bacterium | reverse complement strand
GAAGAAGGTCGTGAAGAAGGCCGCTGGGACCACGGCGAAGAAGACCGCCGCCAGGAAGAAGGCCACCGCGAAGAGCGCGCCCGCAAAGCCCAAGGGCGCGGTCTCTTCGATGAGCGTGAACCCGGGCCATGTCTTCTCCCTCCGCCCCCGGATGAGCACGTCCTTCCGCCCGGACGACCTGCGCACCGCGCGCCACTTTCTGCAAGACGAGTCCTACGCGACCATCGAAGAGGCCGCCCGGGCCGTCGCCGAGAAGGCGCTCGACCTGACCCACAACCCGCAGTCCGGACGCCCCTTCAACCGGGGTCGCTGATCCGCCGCTCCCACTCCTCTCGCAGCTGCGCGTAGAGCCGCTCGCTCGCCCACTCGCCGTCTGTCGTGTTCGTCGAGAGGGAAGAGACGGACCAGATGCTGTCCTGAAGCTCCGCCTCGCGGCGAAAGCCGAGCCGCTCGAGCAGGCGCTGGGCCGGGCGGTTCCGCAGGTCCGTGTAGGAGCACACCCGGTGCAGGCCGAGCTCTCCAAAGCCGTAGTCCAGCACACACCGGACCGCCTCCGAGGCGTAACCCTGTCCCTGGTGATCGCGACCGAAGCTGAACCCGAGCTCCGCCAGGCGCGGATCGGCCGCGTCGCAGCGGAGCGCGCAGTCCCCGATCAGACGATCCGAGTCCGCCAGCGCGACCGCGAACTGGAACCACGCGCCGGGAGCCCCGGGCGATAGCCCGTGCAGGCCCTCGATGAAGCGCTCGGCCTGCTCGAGGGACCAGGACTCCCCCCAGCCCTGGTAGCGCGCCACCTCGGGATCGCTCCGGTAGCGCGCCAGTGCCCCGGCGTCGGCAGGGCGAAAGCGGCGCACGACCAGCCGCTCGGAGGTCAGGCGCTCGAAGGCGGGATCACCGCCGACCGAGGTCAGAAACGACACCGCGGAGTCGAAGCGATCGGGCCAGGTGAACCCGGAGCCTGCGCCGGGAGCGGCGCGACCCAGCACGCCCACGCCGACGATCGCATCGACTTCGAGCGGGCCGTACACGTGCGGGAATTTGCTCGCCCCCTCCAGGTGGGAGGTGCCACCGCCGGGCAGCGGCGCCGGCGCCTCGACCAACACCTCCGCCGACAGCCGCGACGGGTCGATCTCGAGCACGAGGACCGGCTCGGCGCTCTCCCCGAGGTAGTCGCGGGCCACGTCGAGGACCGAGGGCCGGTGCGCGCAGTGGACGAATCCGTCGTCGGGAAGCCGCGGCGGCTCGTAGCGATCGCCGCGCAGGGCCGCGCGAAACTCGGAAATCGGCGCCAGGTGGTAGATCGGCTCGGGCTCCACCAACGTCACCATCGAAGCGCCGCCCCGCTTGTAGGCCACCTTGCGCTCTTCGCTCCACTGGTCGACCTCGCCGTCGGGAACACCCACCGCGAGCCCGCGGTCCACACCGGGTCGCGCGCGCACGCGCCGCTGCCACGCGCGCAGGTGGTCCAGCCCGTCGATCGAAACGCGGGCCCACTTGTGGGCGCGAACCCAGGGATAGAGCGCGAAGTCGGCAATCGACGCCTCGCCGCACACGTACTCCCGCCCCTCGAGCCGGTGGTCGAGCACCTCGTAGAGTCGGCGGCTCTCCGCGGCGTAGCGCGCGATGGCGTACGGAATCGGGGGCTCGATGTACCGATTGAAGGAGATGGACTGGCCCACCATGGGCCCGACTCCGCCCATCTGCCAGTGCAGCCACTGGAGGACCTCCCAGCGCGCGGCGGGGTCCCCGGGCAGGAACCGGCCGGACTTCTCGGCCAGGTAGTGGAGGATGGCGCCGGACTCGAACACCCGGACGCCGTCGTCGACGATCGCCGGAATCCGGGAGTTGGGACAGATCTCCCGGTACCACGGCTCGAGCTGCTCGCCCTTGCCCAGGTCGAGGGTCCGGACCCGGTAGGGCAGCCCGCACTCCTCCAGCATGATGGACACCTTCCACCCGTTTGGGGTGGGTGCCGTAAAGAGCTCGATCATGCGCGCCTCGGTGGGTGCGGGAAGACTACCAGCTACCAGACGCGCGCGGTCACCGGTCTAGCGCCGGAGGCCTGCGTCGAATCGGGCGGCGCTCTCCTCGTCCGGGAACAGGTAGAGCCGGCCGTCGACCTCGCGGGACGGCGATGTTTCGGTGGGCACGAACCAGTCGCCGGACGCCGGATCCCGCAGGCGGCCGGTGAAGCGCGCCGGCTCGCCGAGGAACGCGTCCTTCGCGGTGGGGCTCGAGACATAGTAGAGCTGGCCGTTCACCTCGACGCGGTGGGCGGGATCGAGGACCGCCGCGGCCTCGGGATCGACTGCACCCTCCACGACCAGCCCCAGCCCTTCGAGATAGCGCTCCGGATCCTGCACGAAGATCCCCGGACACGGCGCTCAGCAGAATCCAATTGGCCGACCGTTCACGTAGACGGGCTCGATGGCGGGATCGAGCCGCGAGTGCCGGACCGGGCAGCGGTCGTTCCGAGACTCGAGCTCTCCGTCCGCGTAGCGCAACGTCGACAGCGAAGCCTCCAGGTCCGGGGGCGTCCGCGCCGCACAGCCCCCGACCGAGAGGACCATGGCCAGAACGGCCGGTCCAATTGCCCCGATTGCGCGCGCCGAACTCACGCTTCCGGAAGCGCGACGCGCGTGACGGGCTCAGGCATCGGCCTGGCTTCCTTCCTCGGGCTCGTGGGAGCCGCCGCGGAGTCGCTTGAAGCCCTTCTCGAGCAGCCGGATGCCGATCAGGAGGAACAAGGTCAGGAACGCCAGGCCAACCGCCCGGATCGGGTAACCCAGTCCGTTCATGCTTCCGATGGCGGCCAGTATCCAGACCACCGCGGCCGAGGTCACGCCGGTGACCGCGCCGCCGCGGGCGAGAATGACGCCGGCGCCGAGGAAGCCCACGCCGGTGACCACCTGTCCCAGGACGCGGGTCGGATCGGCGATGGGGTTCCCGGTGCCGGCACCGAGACTCACGAAGACCTGCGTTCCGAGACAGATCAGGATGCTCGTGCGGATCCCGATCGCCTTACCGAGCAGCTGCCGCTCCAGTCCAATCATGCCGCCGCACAGAACGGATACTCCCCACTGGGCGGCGAGCGCGAGGCCGGCCCCGCTGAAGAGATCCTCGAACATCCGCTAGACCTCCTCGCCCCAGACAGTGTCGACGGGAGCGCCGAGCATCTGTGCGGGGGTGTACCCGCCCCGTTCGTGGCGCGGCCCGGGATAGCCGAGGAGCTTCCAGCCCACGTACTCGCGGTTGCCACCGTACTTCGGATCGGCGAGGAAGCCGATCACCGTGTGGACACGCACGGTCTCGAAGAAGACCGCCGGCGCCAGGCCGTCGGGCCAGCCCTGCACGGCGCCCGTCTGGAGCGCGGCAAGGGTGGCGTCCTGCTGCTCGGGCGCCAGCGCCGCGAAGGGCACGCCCTCTCCCGACGCGGCGCAGAGCGCAGCGAGGGCCGGGAGGCCCGCCGCGTAGATGGGCTTCACGGCGGCGTCCTCGTTGGCCAGGGCCTTGTCGATGAAATTCACGCAGCCGGCCTCGACGGCGCCGGGATCGGCGTCGCTGGGGATGATCCGCGCCGTCATCGCCTCGACGGTCTTCCAATCCTCGGGAGTGAACGTGACGGGCTCGCTCGAGAGCTCTGCGGCGCGAGCGGCGTCGGGCCGGGGCATGTGGAGCGAGAGCCACAGGGATCCGCCGTAGAACGCGCTTCTTCCGAGGAACTCCCGGCGGGATACCGTGCTGCTCATAGGGACTGCCTCTTCACTTCGCGCACGAAGTGATCGGCCACGCGGTAGGCGTTGGCCAGGATGGTGAGCGTGGGGTTGTAGCCGCCCGACGTGGGCAGGAAGCTGCTGTCCACCACCCACAGGTTGGGGACGTCGTGGCTGCGGCACCAGCGATCCACCACCGAGCGCGCCGGGTCGTCGCCCATGCGGCAGGTGCCGTGGAAGTGGGCGCCGCCCTTGGCGGGCTGTCCCCCCTCGCCGTAGAAGCCCGCGAGCGCCCACTTCTTCGTGGCACCCGCCGCGTCCGCGAGCTCGAGCATGCGATTGTTGTACCAGGTGGCCATGGCGGTGTCGTTCGGATGCTGGCGGTGGGTGATGCGCACGGCCGGGAGTCCCTGCCCGTCGACCACCTCGGGATCCGGATCGATCCGATTCTCCTCCATGGGCAGGTCCTCGAGGATCGCCACCACACCGATCGTTCGCGGGAAGTCGCGCAGGAAGTCCTTGAAGGCCGGGCCCCAGCCCCGGGCGGCCGTCGGGTGGCCGGCCGGGCTCATCGTGGCGTACATGATGGGCTGCTTGCTGCCCATGTTCATCTCGGCCACGACGCCGCCCCGGATGAAGCCGCGCTTGGAGTCGCTCGCGTGCCAGTCGTCGAAGGCCGCGTGGGTCTCGAGGCCCGCATAGCCGCGGGTGGGCTCGTCGACGACGAAGTTGACGTAGCCGGCCACGTGCAAGGTCAGGTTCCGCCCGACCAGACCGCTCGAGTTCGCGAGGCCCTGGGGAAAGCTCCCGGACTTCGACATCAGCAGCAGGTGGGGCGTGCCGATCGCGCTGCAGCTCACCACGAGCTGGCGCGCGCGCACCTCCTGCTCCTTCCCCTCCCCGTCCAGGTAGCGCACGCTGCGAACCCGCCCGTCGTCACCGAGCACGATCTCGGTGGCCCGACAGCCCGGGCGCAGGTCGAGCTTACCCGTGGCCAGCGCCTTCGGGATGCAGACCGACAGGGTGGTCGCCTTTGCGTGGATCGGGCAGCCGTACTGCTGGCAGGCGCCCCCGTACATGCACATGGGCCGCCCGTCGTAGGGGCGCGAGTTGATGGCCATCGGCACGGGAAAGGGGTGCAGCCCCGACGCGGTCGCCGCCACTGCAAACCGCTCGCTCGCGGTTCGCGGAGGATGCGGCGGGAGCGGGTAGCCCCGCTTCCGCGGTCCCTCGAAGGGATTCCCGGCGGCGGCGCCCGCGACCCCGAACTCCCACTCGGCCTTCTCGTAGAAGGGCGCGAGCTCGTCGTAGTCGATGGGCCAGTCCACCAGGCTGGCGCCCTCCACCGGCCCTTCGCTGGAGAGCACCTTGAACTCGTCGGGTCGGAAGCGCCAGGACCACGCCGCCCAATGGGTCATGGTGCCGCCGACGCAGTAGGCCAAGAGGTTGAAGCGGCCGGTCTCGGTGG
>JAPUKG010000174.1 GCA_027295775.1 Pseudomonadota bacterium | reverse complement strand
CGATCAGAGCGCCTGCTCCCCGATCAGGACGCCGACGGCGACGCCGAGCAGGCCCAGATTGAACAAGACACTCGCCCAGTTCTGGAGGCGGAACCGATCGATGCCGCGGGCGATGGCGGACAGCACCTGGATGAGGAGCTGCAACGGACCCAGGGCGAGGACGAGGTAGTAGACCCGGGCCGGGGCGTTGTCGAGGACGCGCTCGGTGAAGAAGGGCTCGAAGAACAGGCACACCGGGACGACTACCGCCGAGATGGCGGCGACGGCAACCAGGCCGGCCCCGGCGACCTCCGCCGGATCGGAGCCGACCCGCCGCAGCCGGTAGATCGAGGCGCTGGGCCACCCGACGCGCGACAGGATGGCCACCAGGGCGGTGAAGGTCAGCGCGAGGGAGTAGAGACCGCGGTCGTCGACCGAGAGGTAGCGCGCCAGCACGATGCTCGTGACGAGCCCGAGGGGCACGTTCACCGTCGAGGTGAGCAGCATCCCCGCGGCGTTGCGGAAGAAGTTCATGGCGCGGGGCGGTCTGGCCTCTGCCATGGGTCGGGTTCAGGCCGCCTCGTCGTCCAGGGACGCGACGGTCTCCTGGCTTCCCCGCGCCGGGCTCGTTCGACTGGGCTTGGGCTCGAACCAAGCGGAAAGCTCGCGACCCATCAGGGCTTCGAGCGCGCGGTTGTGGGGCGCGAAGTGGTCGAGGAGCCAACTCTCAGTTTCCGGGTCGATCGCCGGCCGGCTCGCGGGGCGGCCGGCCAGGAGTGCCCGCCACAGGTCCTTGACCGGCTCGGGAATGATGCGGCTCGCCAGGGGCGGTATGGGCACGCGCGAGATCTTGCGCAGCAGCCGCCCCTTCTTGCGCTCGACAGCCACGTTCCGGGGCGCCGGGTCCGCCAGGTGCTGCTCGGCGTCGACGCCCAGGAACTCCCAGACCTGGCGGCACACGTCCTGGGGCGAGCGGGACAGGTCCTCGAAGAGCACCACTAGGAGCTGGGAGCGCGGAAACAGCGCGAGGTAGCGCTCGAGCTGCACGGCGTAGTAGCCGAGGTCCAGATAGTGCCCGTACCGGGTGGACCAGTTGGTCGCGTTCTGGATCAGGCTCCGCTTCCAGCGCTCCGCTCCCTCCGGTCCCTCGTAGAGGGAGCCCGCGCGGATGCGCTCGAGATTGGCCTCGAGGGCCGCGCGGAGGCCCAGTCGCTCGAGCCCCCGGCTGTGGCGGTGCCACCAGTGGGAGTAGGCGCGGTCGATCGGGTCGCGCACGATCGCGACGAGCTTCGCGTCGGGAATGCTCTCGTGGACGCGTCCGGGCACGAAGGGCAGCAGCAGGTTGTGGGTCCGCGCCTCGCCGATGGCGCTCTCTCCGCGGTAGCCCGCGAAGTACTCGCGCCAGTAGAACTCGAGTCCCTCCTGGTACTGGGCCTCGAAGAAGACGGGCTCCTTGGGCCTGGAGAAGAAGACGTCTGGATGCTGCTCGAGGTACGCGAACAGGGACGTGGAGCCGCACTTGGCGACGCCCAGGATCAGGAAGTTCGGCCGTCTGGACTGGGCGGGGCTCGTCATCGCGATGGTTCTCTGCCGAAGCTCGGGACGGTACCGCTTCCGCACGGCCGCCCCGCTCGGTTGTCCCGCGGGGGTGCGATCGGGGCGCGGCTCATTCGTCCCCCTGCTCCCGCTTCGGCGACGGCGGCCCGGGGCTTGACGCCTCCCATACTGGAACGGGCGTCTGTCGGCGGCCCGTCAGCGCGTAGCCGAGTGCGTCGACGACGCTCTCCATGTAGGTGTCGATGTTGAAGCGGTTCTCGATGATCCAGCGCGAGTGGGCCTTCATGGCATCCAGTCGGTGCGGCGCCGAGAGCAGCTCGTCCAGGCGTGCCTCGAGTCCCTGCCGGTCTCCGGGCGTCAGCAGGTACCCGTTGCGGCCCTCTTCCACCAGGTCGACCTCGCAGCCGTCCGCCTCGCTGGCCAGCACCGGGAGGCCGTGGACCATCGCCTCGGAGATGGCCAGGCCGCCCAGTCCGGGCAGCACGAAGACATCGCCGAGCTGGAAGTAGGCGGCCACATCGTCCACGACCTCGCCGGTAAAGACGACGTCGCGCGCGCCCAGCCCCAAGCGCGCCGCCGCTGCTTCGAGGGCCGGGCGATGGGCACCCTCTCCCACGATCAGCAGCGCCAGGTCGGGGTGCCGCTCGCGCAGCCGCGCGTATGCGGCGATCAGATCCTCCACCCGCTTCGACACTGCGAGGGCGCCGACGAACAGCAGCACCCGTCGGTCCTCCAGCCCGAGCTCCCGGCGGAGCGGCGCGACCCGCTCCGCCACCTTCTCGATCTGCTCGCGGGTCCGGTCCGTGTCGACACAGTTGACCGCCCGGAACTGGCGCTCGGCCGGGTACCCCTGGCGGGCGAAGTAGGCCAACGCGCGCGAGCTGTAGCCGAGCAGCGCGGCCGCGCGGCGCTCGAGGGCGGTGCCCAGCCAGCGGAACAGGCGCCGTGCGCCAGACAGCGGCTGGTCGCTCCGGATCTCGCCCAGGGTCCACCACACGACCGGCGTGCGGGTGAGCCGCGCGTAGGCAAAGACCGCCAGATTGTTGAACAGGTTGCTGCTGCCCTCGGCCAGGATCACGTCGGGGCGCTCCCGGACCAGGTGGAGCGGGAGGGTCGGACAGAACGGGATGGGCGTCTCGAGCGAGCCCGGCAGCCAGGAGAGGGGCCGCAGCGTCGGGAGCTCGCGGTGCCGGAAGCCCGAGAGGTCGCGTCCGTTCACGACGGGTGTGCCCGGGAAGCCCCGGCTGTGCAGGGCGATGAAGTCGATCTCCGAGCTCTCGGCGAGGCGGCGGAAGACCGGCGCCCTCCAGTGCTGGAGGACCCGGTAGGTGAGGACGACCTTCATGCCGTGTCGAGGTCGATGAGGACGACGGCCTTCATGCCGCTTCGCGGAGCGAGTCCGAGACGGTTCCGAAGCGGAACTCCTCGAGCAGCCGGCGGAGCTTGTCGTAGGCCGTATGCAGTCCCACGTAGCTGCGGAAGCGTCGGGGCATGGGCATGTCGATGCGCGGGTGATCCGGGTCGATGTCCCGGGGATGAACGTAGACCACGACCGGTACGCCCTCGCGGTTGGCCCGCTCGATGCGCGCCTTCAGGAACCGGTAGGGCAGCAGGCGCAGGTAT
This sequence comes from Pseudomonadota bacterium, assembly GCA_027295775.1. GTDB lineage: Bacteria > Myxococcota_A > UBA9160 > UBA9160 > UBA4427 > JAPUKG01. The sequence continues at coordinate 741 of JAPUKG010000174.1, read as the reverse complement.
CCGCCGCCGAAGGCCACGTCGCGTCCGAACAGAGAGGTCACCGAGATCGGGAACTCCTGGAGCTGCCGACCGCCGGAGACAGCGATGGCATGGGGCGTGGCGTCGGCGTCCGCGATTCCGCCGTGCCCCGAGCGGCCCGGGAAGATCGACGAGTCGAAGCTCATGCCGAGATCGGCCAGCACCTCGAATGCCCAGTCGCGCGCATCCTCGGTGATCGAGAAGCCGGGCGCGCGGTAGCCCACCGGCCGCTGGCCGGTGACGCCCTCGATGACTTCGATCGAGCGTTCGACGTCGGCGCGGACGCGCTCCGGTCCGATCTCGCGCACCAGCTCGTGGGCGTAGCCGTGGGTCGCGATCTCGCAGCCGGCCTCGGCCACCCGCCTTGCCAGCTGCGGATGGTGCTCCGCGATCCAGCCGAGCAGGAAGCCCGTGCAGCCCGACCCGGTCTCCTCGAGGAGTCCCAGCAGCCGGTCGGTATTGCGTTCGACGACCGACGGCAGGCCGGCCCAGTCCGCCTGGGCGGGCACCTGCTCGACCTCGAGGATGTGGAACCAGTCCTCGACGTCGATGCTCATGGCATTGAGGACGTTCCGGCTCACGGCTCCATGACCACCACGAAGTCACGGTGTGCTGGGTGGATCTTCCAGCTGCGCAGACCCAGTCCGCCCAGGATCGACTCGAGCCGCGCCCTCGAGTAGAAGTACAGAGGGCAGTTCTTGAACAGGCGGTAGCGGATCTTGC
>JAPUKG010000173.1 GCA_027295775.1 Pseudomonadota bacterium | reverse complement strand
ATGATTCCGACATAGTAGGCAGCGCCCAAGGCCCACATGCCGGTGGGCAGAGCGATCGCCAGCGAGACCACCAGGTGGGTCAGGTAGGGCAGATACCAGACGCCCTTTCGGTTGAGCCAGCTGATCGGGAAGTCGAGATCTTCTACCCGCCGGGTGAACTCGCTCTTGCCACACGCCAGACCCGCCAGGGTGCGTTCATAGGATTTCAGCTGGCCGAGCAGCACGCCCCAGATTCCCAGATTGAGGGGGCTGTGCGGATCTCGCGCGGTATCCGAGTGGGCGTGGTGGCTGCGGTGCATGCAGGCCCAACCCTTGGGGTCGAGGCCCGTGAACCAGATGCCCGTGTGAATGGTCAGGTTGCGCGCCCAGGGGCGCAGGGTCACGGCGCGGTGGGCCAGACCGCGGTGGTAGAAGACGGTGATCATGATGGTGTTGACGAGATAGGCGGCCAGGAAGACGCCGAGACAGGCCAGGATGTACATGGGGTTGCTCCTCCAGTGCCGCGGGCCAAAACCTACGGTACCGTAATATACGATAGCGTAACTTACGGTGTCGTAGTAATGTTGTCAAGATGCCGCCCAGGAAGAAGCTCACCGCCGCCGCCCGGCGCGCCCAGCTGATCGAGGTGGGTCGCAGCGCATTCGCCCGAAAGGGCTACGAGGCCACCTCGGTCGAGGAGATCGCCGAGCGCGCCAAGGTCTCGAAGCCGATCGTCTACGAGCACTTCGGTGGCAAGGAGGGGCTCTACGCGGTGATCGTCGACCGCGAGGTAGAGCACGTGGTGGGCGTGATCTCGGAGGCGATCTCCTCGGGTTCGCCCCGCCAGCGCGTCGAGCGGGCGGCCCTGGCCTTTCTCACCTACGTGAAGGATCACCCGGACGGCTTCGCGGTGCTGGCTCACGACGCTCCCATCACGGCCAGCCGCGGCAATCTCTCCAGCTTGTTGAGCGATGTGGCCGAACGGGTGAGCCAGGTGTTCGCGGTCGCCTTCAAGGAGGCCGGCTACGACGCCAAGACCGCGCCCATCTATGCCCACGCCCTGGTGGGGATGGTGACCTTCGTGGGTCAGTGGTGGACGGAGGTTCGCAAGCCGTCAGTGGAAAAGGCTGCGAGTCACCTGGCCGGTCTGGCGTGGATGGGCTTGCGCCATCTGCCCAAGCAGCCGGCGCCCATCGCGAAGCGCGCCACCCCGTAGAGCTTCGTTCCCGCGTTCTAGGCCGGGGCTACTGGAAGACGCAGTGCCTGGTGAAGTCGGCGAGCTCGTTGGCGCTCCAGTCGGCCTTCGACTTCTCCTTCATGTCCTCACACCAGGAGTCGCTCCCGACCGGGGAGCATGCGAGTGCGAAGAGGACGAGGAGCAGCCCGGCGCTCGTCGCGAGCGGCCCGATGGATCCCGCCAGCACGACCCTCAGCCTCCACCCGGCCCGCGCTCGAAGCTGGCCACACCCTCGGGCACGTGGTGGAAGCTCTGCATGTCCGCCGTATAGATCGCCATCTCGGGTCCGCCGAACACACTCGGATCGTCGAGTGTTCCCACCTTGAGCATCACGGCTCCGGGAAGGGCGGGGGACTTGGCCAGGATGTGCGTCCCGCAGTCCGGACAGAACTCTCGCGTGACCGGCGTTTCGAGATCGCTGCGGCGAAACGGCTTCGGCTCCCCCTTCGTGTAGGCGAAGCCGGCCTCCGGCACGGCCATGACGACGTTGGGCGATCCGCCGGAGATGTACTGACACTCCCGGCAGTGGCACTGCCCCTTGAACAGGGGGTCGCCCTCGAGCTTGTAGCGCAGGGCGCCGCAATAGCACCCACCTTCGGCGTTCATGACCTTCTCCTGTCTTCCGATCTGTGTTCGATCTGGGCCCGTTCGACGCTAGCCCAGCCAGCCCATGTCCGGGCCATCGCCGGAAGGCGTCCCGCTACTCGCCCGGGCTCTCGACTGGAAGGCCCGCCTCGCGCCATGCGGAGAGCCCTCCGTCGAGGTGCAGGATGTCCCGCACGCCCGCCTCACGCAGGGTCTTCTCCCCGAGCCGCGCGCGCGGCCCCATCAGGCAGTAGAGCGCGACGCCGCTCTCGGATTCCACCTCGCCCAGCCGGGCGGACAGCTCGGTGTGCGGAATGTTCACTGCGCCCGGCACGTGACCCGTCGCGTACTCCTCGGGCGTGCGCACGTCGATGACCAGCGGCGCCGTTCCCCTCTGCTGCCGCTCGTGGAGCTCGCCGGGAGCGATCGTCGGAGCGAGCTCGTCGGCCGCCGCCGCCGCGGAAAGCGCCAGCAGCGCAACGAGGAGGGCGGAGGTTCGGCTCCTGCGCAGGGTCACAGGCGGCTCCTATCGGGGGTGGCCTGGTCAGGGTAGCCCCAAAGGTGCGGGCGCGGAGGCGCCGTCCCTCCCGCCCGATCGAGCGGCGCTGCACCCAGGATCTCGGACCCCGCCCAGCTCTCGCCGCGCGGCGGCTCGCAGTCCAGGTAACGCCGGGGATGGTCGCCCTCGGTCGGCTTGTACTCGAGACGCATGCGGCAGAGCCGCCCGCGCTCGTCC
>JAPUKG010000172.1 GCA_027295775.1 Pseudomonadota bacterium | reverse complement strand
GCCCTGGTGACTCATGGTGGCCGGGTGGCCGACGAGGCTCTCCACGCCGGCCAGGCTCTCGGCGACCGAGAAGAGCTCGAGCGCGTTCATGAACCGGTGCGCCGCTTGCTGGCCGCCTGCGATCTCGACGGAGACCACGCCCGCCATGTTCTTCAACAGCCGCGCCGCTACAGCAAAGGAAGGGTGGCTCTCCAACCCCGGATACCAGGTCCGCTCGATGGCGGCGTGCCCCTCACAGAAGCGGGCCACGGCCAGGGCGTTCTTCTGGTGCCGCTCCATGCGCAGCCACAGGGTCTTGATCCCCCGCAAGAGCAGGTAGCTGTCGAAGGGGCCCAGGACGGCGCCGGTGCTGTTGCGGATGCGCAGGAGCTCCACGGCCAGATCCTCGCGCCCGACCACCAGCAGCCCCGACAACGTGTCCGAGTGGCCGCCCAGGTACTTGGTGGAGGAGTGCATGACCAGATCGGCGCCCAGGGCGAGCGGCTGCTGGCCCAGGGGCGTGGGGAACGTATTGTCCACGGCCACGAGGACATTGCGGGCACGGGCCAGCTCGGTCAGGACCGGCAGGTCCGGCACCTGGAGCAGGGGATTGGCCAGGGACTCCAGCCACAGCATGCGGGTCTCTGGCGCGAACGCCGCCTCGACCCGGGCCGGATCCGTGACGTCCACGTAGGTGAAGTCCAGACCCGCCGACTGGCGGCGCACCGTTTCGAAGACGCGAAAGCTGCCGCCGTAGAGATCCCGGGCGGCGACCACGTGATCGCCGGGCCGAAGCAGCTCGAGTGCGCACGACGTGGCGGCCATGCCCGAAGCGAAGGCCAGAGCGCGGACGCCGCCCTCCAGCTCGGCGACACAGTCCTCCAGGGCATCGCGCGTCGGATTGGAGGCGCGGGAGTAGAGGTGGCCGAGACTCTCGCCCACCGCCGGCAGGGCGAAGGTGCTGGACGGGTGGATCGGCGGGTTGATCGCTCCGGTGGCGGGATCCACGGTGTTACCCGCGTGGATGCACCGGGTGGCCGGCTGCAACCTCTCGCGGTTCACCTTGTCCACGGTTCCAAGGCTACCACGCCTCCTTACCGGGGATCGCTGCCGCCAGTCTCCGCGCCGTGTCGGCCAACTGGTCCGGGTCGCCCCGGACGCGCGTGTGCAGCTGAAGGGTGCCACCCTTCGTCCGCGGGATCAGGTGCATGTGGTAGTGGAACACGGTCGGCCCGGCGGCGGCGCCGTTCAGCTGGAAGACGCCGATCCCGTCCGGCGCGATCACCTCGCGGATGGCGTGAGCGACCACTCGCGAGTGCCGTGCCACGGCCTGGAGATCGGCCTCGTCCACGTCCAGCAGGTTCGTGCAGTGCGCCTTGGGGATGATCAGCGTGTGGCCTTCGGTCACAGGGAAGAGGTCCATGAAGACCAACGTCCGCTCGTCCTCCAAGACCCGGTGGGCAGGCGCCCGCCCTTCTACGATCCTGCAGAAGATGCAGTCGTCCGGTGCGACGTGCTCGTTCAACGTCTCGTCCTCATCGGCTGCATGGGGGAGTTCGTCTGATTCCGAGAAGCCGAGGATGTGGCCGTCAGCCGCGCAGCGCAACCAGCCTGGGGCCGAACACGAGGAGGGCGATTACGACGGCTCCGATGGCGCTGATCAGAACGGCGCCGGCCGCGATGTCCTTGGCGCGTTCCACCTGGGGATGGAACTCCGGCGACGCCGCGTCGCAGAGCGACTCGAAGGCCGTGTTCAGGGCCTCCGCCGTCCACACCGCCATGATGGCCAGCACGACCGCGAGCCATTCCCCCCGGCTGATCTGAAGCGCGAAGCCGGCAGCCACCGCCACTCCGGTTGCGATGGCGTGCACCCACGCGTTGTGCTGGGATCGAAGCATGACGCCGATCCCGCGGAGGGCGTAGCGGAAGCTTCGAATCCTTCCACCGAGGCTGAACCGCTCCATGGCGCCAGTCTACTCCCGGCCACCGCCCCGAGTCAGACGGTGGCGTCCCCTAGCTGCGAAACATCGAGCTCGCCCACGCCAGGCTCCGGCGACGCGACTGGGCTGGACCCAGTATGCGCCGATGCGGTGAGCAGAAGCTAGCGGCGGACCAGGCGAAGATGCAGCGTCGAGCCGACGGTGGTGGCCTCAAGGTTCGACCATTCCGCCAGAAGACGGCATCGAGTGACTTGTGCGCTGCCGGGCGAACCCATCCGAAGCCGAATCTCGCCGCGGCGGCTCTCGTTCAGTCGACGGATGATGGCGGCCCAGTTCCTGCGTTTGACCACGTGGATGTCTCCAACGTACGGAAGGTTCGGGGTCTAGCACAGCCCTCGAGTTTCCGCCCGATACCGGGCGCAGCCCGAGGCTCACTTGCTAGTCAACGATCAGAACTTGAATGCCGTACTCACGGCGCAGCTCCCGAAGGGCCAGCGGGCGGTACGTCTCGAAATCGGGCCACGGCCAGCGCTTGTGCATACGAAGGCACCGCGCCATCACCCGGGGCACAACGGTGACGGACCGAAGCGCTGTGCGCCCAATAGAGCCCCATTCCAGCTGTTCGTAGATTTCCTGCGACTCCGGTAGACGGTATTCGCGGACCAGACCCAGGCCGCGCGTGGTTCCGAAGAAGCTCCACATCTTCACCATCGCTTCGTTGAGTAGTGTCGTATCGCAGCCAAACACGACATGCGCCGCGTCGTGGCACCGGAAGAACTCACGCGCTGCGGGAGACACACCGCGACCATTCACAAGATCGGTGCCACTTGCGTAGTACTCCGCAAGACCACTCTCCAGGGTCAGCGTGGTGTCTGGGTGCTGATACTCGAGCATGCCGCCAGACCTTACCACGGCCGGCTGGAGCGACTGCCCTGCCCGCGGCGTACGTTCACTCGTGGCAGCGCGTTTCGGACGCCGCCGCAGAGTCCCACGCCTCCGAGAAACGAGCCGCCGGGATGTTCGGAGCCAGGAGACCGTGCGCCGCGGTTCGCCGAGCCGGGGCGCGCTCGAGCTCGCGGACCAGCGCGCGCAGGAGCGCCGCGTAGCCCTCGATCCGGTCGACCTGCTGCAGGGCAAGCTCGAGCTCCAGGAGTACGGTTGCGTCGAGGCTGCTGCCGTCGGTCAGGTGCAGGACCGCATCGGGCGAGAGTGTGGCGAGCCGTCTCAGCGCCGCGCGATACACGGGTCGCAAGAAGGCAGGCGCGCCGGCGGGACCCGCCAGCATGGCCTCCGGGGTCAGCGCTGCGCGCAGTGTGCTCTCGAACACCGAGGCGCAGCCGGAGACATCGTCCGGTCCCATCCGCGCGAGCGCTTCCTGCACACGCTCCACCCACGCGGCCCGGTCGTCGGGTACCGACCAGTCGAGACGAGTCAGGTGGACCCCGCGTACCGGGTCCTCGGCGGAGAAGGTGCGCATCGCCACGCCCGCATCTCGCGCAGCATCGGACAGGCGGAAGGTCAGGATCAGGTCGAGGCCCGCCTGCACGGGCTCGACGGACTGGAAGAAGCTGCTCTGCAGGCCCGCCACCGCCTCGCTCACACCCTCCTCCGCCGACGTGTCCAGGATAACGACGCTGACCTCGTCCGGCGTGCGGCGGGTGCGCAGAACCGGAGGCTCACGCGAGACGAGCGAGACGACGTCGCGACCCGCCAGACTGCGGTGGCGAACGCCGAGCAGGCGGTTCGGGACGGGCTCGAGATCGACGCGCACGTGGTCCGTCGATGAGCGCACATCCACCACCGCGCCGCCGCGGACGTAGCCCGGTGCGTGGGCGCGGATGCGCACCACGTCGACGGCGCCGGCCGAGAAGCGGGAGGGCAGCTCCACGATCGCTGGCGAGCGGGCCTCGAGGCGCTCGAGCTGAGTACCCCGCCGGATGTATTGGATGTCCAGGTAGGCGCCCGGTGGCGTGGTCTCGATCTCGAGCAAGCGCTCGCCGAAGTAGAAGCGGGGTCGCAGCATCGCGAGGAGAAGCGGACCGCGAGAGTCGCCGCCACCCGCCGGCTGCATGCGGACGTGCCCCTTCGCGTTTGGCGTCGCCGGTCCCCCGACCGCAACGCTGGTCGGCACCATGCGGAAGCGCCCAAAGCGCTCGCCGTCGCGCTCGTATTTGCCGCGCAGCTCGCGCCGCCCCTTGTCGAAGGCGAGGCTGTCATAGCGCGTGGCGCCGACGGCCTCCCGCTGGCCCGCCTGCCACAGATCGTCGCTCTGCCGGAAGCGGGGACGCGCGAGATCCCCTTCGATCGACCAGGCGGAGAGGTAGAGAGACCCGCTCGTCGCTTTCGAGAGCGCGGCGGCGCCCCGATCGCTCGTCCATGACCCGACCTCGCCGGGCAACCACTCGAGCCGCTTCGCACGCACAGCGCGGGCCGTCACGTCGAGGCCACTCTCGATCTGCTTGCGCTGCCGGCCATTGGGCTCCCACGCGCCCAGGATGCGCGCGGCCATGTTGGTGCCCAGATTGCTGAAGCGTCCCTCGTTGTCGACGAAGTTGACGAGCAGGTACTCGGTCCAGACCAGGCGGTCGCCCTCGCCGTGGAACTGCCAGACGCGGTCTTCCCAACGCCAGCGGTTGGGGTCGACCGAGCTCATGTCCCGGTAGTGGAGGAGCACGTGCCAGGTACCCAGGTAGGGAAAGGACTCCGGGCTGGCCGCATCCTCCACCGCGGACGCCGCACCCGCGAGCAGCAGGAAGAACGCCAGGAGCAGCCTGTGCACGGGCGGAGCCCTCAGTCGACCGTGAAGCCAACCTTCATGGTCACCTGCCAGTGGTTGACGGCGTCTTCGATGCCCGCGCTCGACGATCCGGTCAGCTCGATGGACTTGTAGACGTGGTCCGGCACGGGTTCTCCTTCAGCCGTTCTTGGCCGCGGGGACGATGAGGAGCGGGCACGAGGCGCCGCGCAGGACGCCTTCGCTGACGCTTCCGACCAGCGCGCGGTAGATCGCACCGTGGCCGTGAGAGCCCAGGGCGATCAGGTCGGCGCCGACGTGCGCGGCCTCGGCCAGGATTTCGTCGACGCTCTGGCCCTGGACGAGCACGGCCTCCACTTCGAACCCTCGCGCGCGCAGCTTCGCCACCCGCTCGTGGAGCTTCTCGTGCACCTCCTTCAGATCCCTGGGCACGTCGTCCGTGATCACGCGGCGCTCTAGCTGGTGGCCGGCGAAGTCGGGATGCGGAGGCGCTACGTGGAGGAGCCACAGCTTGCCATCTCTCACACCCGCGATCGCTGCCGCCCGCTCCACCACATCGTCGCTGATGTCCGAGAAGTCGATCGGAACGAGGATGTTCCTCATACGGGCAGGTCCGCCCGGGTGAAGAGCGGCTCGAGTTGGAGGCCGCGCGCCGCGAAGGCCTCGACGGCGCCCTCGCCCCGGTCCACAACGCACAAAACGCGCGTCACCTTGCCGCCCGCCTCGGTGACCACGTCCAGGGCCTCGAGGGTCGAGCCGCCCGTGGTGGTGGTGTCCTCCACCAGCGCGACACTCTGCCCCTCCTGGAAGCCGCCCTCGATGCGCCGGCCCAGGCCGTGCTTCTTGGTCTCCTTGCGCACGAAGAAGCCGAGCAGATCGCGCCCATCCTCATTGCGCGCGGCGGCGGCGAGCACGGCTGCGACCAGGGGGACCGCGCCCACCGCCATCCCTCCGACGGAGTCCACCTTCGGGCCGTCGAGCAGCTTCTCGAGCACAAGCTTCCCGGCCAGCTCGATGCCGCGGGGCCGCATCAACGTGGTGCGCAGGTCGAGGTAGAAATCGCTCTCCTTCCCGCTCGAGAGGACGACCTTCCGCTTCTCGAACGAGACCCGGAGGATCAGCTCCAGAAGCTCCCGCCGTTCGTTCTCGCGTCCGCCTTCCTTCCGGGCCTGGGACACGTTCCCTCCTTCAACCCTTGCGGATGCCGAGCGCGATCTCGGCAATGATCTTGGTGTGGAGCTCGGTCGTCCCCTCGCCGAACTCCATGGCCTTGGCCTCCATCAGGAGACGGCCGATCTCGTACTCGGCGGTGACGGAGTAGCCGCCGAAGATCTGCATGCCGTCCAGGGCGTTCTGAACGGCGGCCTTGCTCGCCAGCAGCTTCGCCATGGACGACTCCATGCTGCAGCGCTCGACGCCGGCGTCCTTCATGCGCCCCAGCTGGTACACGACGAGTCGCGCCTGCTGACAGCGCGTGATCATGTCCGTGATCTTCTGCTGGATCAGCTGGAACTCGCCGATGGGCCGATCGAAGGCGCGACGGTCGATGGCGTAGGGAAGCGCCAGGTCGATGGTGCGCTGGGCTTGACCCACCTGGCGGCAGGCCACGCTGAAGCGGCCCGTGTCGAGGGCCGAGCCCAGGATGGGGAAGCCCTTGCCCGGCTCGCCCAGGATCGCGTCGTCGGGAACGAAGGCGTCCTGGAAGTGCACCTCGGCCAGGTTGTCGCGCTTGAGGGTGCGCAGGGGAAAGTCGGCGATGGTGATGCCCTCGGTGGCGCGCGGGTCTACCAGGAACGCGGTCACCCCCTTGTGCTTCTTCGCGCGGTCGACGCTCGCCACCACGAAGAAGAGCCCCGCGTAGGCGGCGTGGGAGATGAACACCTTGGAGCCCGAGATCCGGTAGCCCCCGTCCACCACCGTTGCGGTGGTCTGCATGTTGGCGAGATCGGTTCCGCCGCCTGGCTCGGTGAGACACGCGGAGCAGATCACCTCGCCCTTGGCGATGCCGGGCAGCCAGCGCTCCTTCTGCGCGTCGCTTCCGAAGCGCACGATCGAGCCCGCGCAGAGCGAGTTGCTGACGGAGACGACGGACGCCACCACCCAGTCGATGCGCGCCAGCTCCTCGCAGATGATCCCGTAGGTCAGGACGTCGGTGAACGAGCCGCCGTACTCCTCGGGGATCATCGGACCCATGAGACCCAGGGGCACGAGCTTCTGGATCAGGTCGAGGGGGTACCTCTCCTCGCGCTCGTACTGCTCCACGTGGGGGAGGATCTCGCGCTCGGCGAACTCGCGGACCGTCTGGCGGACCAGGCGCTGCTCGGGGCTGAGGTCGAAATCCGCCATGCGGTCGAGGGAGGTGCTCATGGGTTCTCCGTGCTCCCTATCTTAGCCCTCGCGGGCTCTGGCGCGGCCGGAGCGCCTCCCGTACTCTCCGGCCTCCCGCGAACCCGGAGCCGGCCGTGAGAAAGTCGAACTCGCGAACCCACGTGAAGCGCCGCAAGACCGCCCGGGTCAACGCCCGGCGCAAGGCCAAGCTCCGCCGGGTCCGCCTGCGCCGCAGCAGCGGCGAGCGCAAGACCTACCGGTAGTAGCGATCGTACCGGTCGCGCCAGGCGACCGGTAGCGGCGAGCAACCGCTGCTAGCGGGAGACGGCCTCGCCCAGCTCCGCGATCGAAGCGTCGAGTGCGCCATCCACCGCCTTCTCCCAGACGGTGGCGTCGTCCGTGTGGCCGTCCGCAGGGAACAGGACCGCCCGGGATGACGAGACGATCCCGCCCTCGAGCCCCTTGGGACCGGGCCGGAAGCCCCGCACCGCATCGGTCGCCGTCGCACCCTGGGCGCCGTAGCCGGGAACCAGGAAGAGCGAATGGGGCAGCGCGCTGCGCACCTGCTCCGCCTGCGCGGGCCAGTTTGCGCCCACCACGACCCCCAGCGAGCTCCAGCCGGTGGCCGAACCCTCGAGACGCCCGGCCAGCGGCGCCAGCATCTCGGCCACCCGCACGAACAGGGGCGCGCCCTCGAGGTCGCGATCCTGCAGCTCGCCGGCCCCCGGGTTGCTGGTCTTGACCAGCACGAAGAGTCCGCCGCCGCTCGCCTCGGCCGCCGCCACGAAGGGCTCGAGGGTGTCGCTGCCCAGGTACGGGTTCACGGTCATGGCGTCGGCGGGGAGCGGCGCGTCGCGGCGCAGGTAGGCGGCCGCGTAGCCTTCGGCCGTGCTGCCGATGTCGCCGCGCTTGGCGTCGAGGAGCACCAGGAGACCGCACCCGCGAGCGCGGTCCGCGACGGCGGTGAGGGTTCGCAGGCCGCGCCAGCCGAGCGCCTCGAAGAACGCGATCTGCGGCTTGACGATCGCCACGCGGCCGGCGAGGCGATCGATCACCGCCACCAGGAAGGCCTCGACTGCGGACGCGGTGTCGGGATCGGCCGGGTCGAGTGCCCGGCCGCCTCGGAACAGCGGCGGAATCCGCGCGAGGTGGGGATCGAGGCCGACACAGAGGGGATGGCCGAGGTCGCGGACCCGGGAGATCAGGTCGTCGGCGAAGTGTCGGTCGTCCGCCACGAAAGCGAGTGTATCGGAGCCGCCCCGCCGAGCTAGGATCGGGAGATGGGAGCCAGCGGTGGAGCGTTCGGGTTCGATTTCAGACTGGACGGGCGGTCTGGCGCTGCGCGGGCGGGCAGCTTCGCGACGCCCCACGGACCCTTGGCCACGCCGCCCTTCATGCCCGTGGGCACCCACGGCGCGGTCAAGGCCATGACC
>JAPUKG010000171.1 GCA_027295775.1 Pseudomonadota bacterium | reverse complement strand
GAGCGGCAAGCGATCCCGGCCCGCTACCTGGAGCAGATCTTCCGCCGCCTGCGCCAGGCAGGCCTGGTGGCGAGCAAGCGTGGCCCGGGGGGCGGCTACACCCTCGCGCGCGAGGCCTCGGACGTGACGCTGCGAGAGGTGCTGGAGGCTGTCGAAGGCCCGGTCGCCGACTCGCTGGCCATGGAGCCCGCGCCGGACCTGCCCGGCTTCCGGCCGGACTTCTTGTGGGAGCAGCTGGCCGAGCGCTTTTCCGACGCTCTGGAGGCCACCACGGTGGCGACTCTGTGCCTCGACGCCGAGCAGGCATCCGTCCCCCGCGCGGAGACGGAAGCGCCGATGTACTTCATCTGACGGCCCGCCAACGGGACCGCTGACCGCGACCCGCCGACTTAACAGGCAGGATGGTAGACTGGCCAAGTCTCCACCACCCGCGGGGAGGTCGCGGATGGCGCCCAGGATCGATGTCGACCCGTTGCTGGCACCGGTTCGAGTACCGGCCGAAATCCTTCACGAGCTCTGCCAGCACGCACTCGAGACGGTGCCGGAGGAGTGCTGTGGCCTGATCGTGGGCAACTCGCTCGAGCGCTACCGGCGCCTGGTGCGCTGCCAGAACGTCATGGCCGCGAAGCACGAGGAGGATCCGCGCGAGTATCCCCGGGGTCCGGACACCGCCTACTTCATGAGCCCGCACGACTACCAGATGGCCCAGCACGATGCAGACGAGGCCGGAGAGGTGATTACGGCGGTCTATCACTCCCACGTGGGCGCCGACCTGTATTTTTCGGAGATGGACCTGGCCTACGCGCAGCAGCCCGGCTTTCCGTTTCCGAAGGCGGACCAGATCGTGGTCGGGGTCTTCGAGCATCAGGTCCCACGCGTCGCGGTGTTCCGCCGGGACGGTTCGGCCTTCGCCGGACACCGCGCGGAGCCGGCGAGCGCGTGAAGCTCCGGGACGCGGGGAAGATGTTGCCTACGGTCCAGCGGAAGATGTCGCGGACGGTCCAGCACGCGGCAGGACTCGCAGGGATAGCGCTCTGCCTCGCCTGTGGCTTGACGAGTGTGCGCGACCTGGAGCTGCCGGAGGACCCGATCGCCGTTCGCTACCGGACTCCGGAGGAGGCACGGCGGCGGGCGGAGAACTATCACGACCAGCGCGAGCGCTACCGGCAGTCCGGACCCACCCGCGCGCGCCCGCGGCGCGCCGGTCGCAACGATTTCGTCGCGAACCAGGATGCCGTGAATGAATTCCTCGGACGCATCCTCGGTGCTGGGGCCCCTGGCGAAGATCAGCAGTTCCCGGGGCGCCTGGCCTTGCTGAACCCTCGCACGCGCGAGGTGGAGGTGGTCGGCGCCGCTCGCAAGGGCTCGATCCCGCTGGCCTGGTCGCCCGATCACCAGCGACTGCTGTTCACGCAGCCGCTTCTACAGTCGCTGCAGATCTACGAGTACTCGCGCACCGATGACACGGTGCGCGCCGTGACGCACGGGCCGATGGCTCACGCCCAGGCCTGCTACGGGCCGGAGGGACGCATCGTGGTGGCGGAGGTCGATACGCGCGAGGACCCCGTGCGCTCGCGGATCGCCGTCAGCGGACCTGGCGGGCGCGCACCCTTCACGATGCTCACGCGGGGCCCCACCGACCATTCCCCCGCGTGTCATCCGGAGGGTCGTGGCATCGCATTCGTACGGGAGACGGCGTCGCCACGCACGGAGATCTTCTTCCTGGACGGGATCGCCGACCCGACGCCGCGCCGGCTCTCCCCCGGCCGACACCCGAGCTTCTCGCACGATGGAGAATGGCTGGCCTACGCGGCGCCCGTCAAGCGCGAGCTTCGGATCTGGCGCATGCGGCCGGACGGCAGCGGCCGAGCCCCCATCGGGCGGGGCCTGCGCCACGAGACGCGACCGGCGGTGTCGCCAGATGGCCGCCTCGTCGCCTATGTTGCCGCCGAGGATCGGCCCAGGCGTCACCTCTACCTGCGCCGATTCGACGGATCCGGGGATCGCATCCTGTTCGCCGACGGCGACTGCGAATTCCCGGTCTGGTGAGTTCATTTGACGGAAGCCGCACAGCGGCGCCGTACGAGAAGGAGACATCGTGAGCGAGGAATACGACGCGGAGCTGGTGCCGGTTCACGGGGGGCTCGGCGCTCCGGTGGACCGGGTCGTTCCCATCTCGGAGCGCACCGGCTTCCTGGCGGAGGCGGAGAAGCTGCCCTCGATTCGCGTCAGCCGCGCGGACCTCTCGACCGTGTACCGGATCTCGGACGGGGCCCTGTCGCCCCTGCTCGGCCCGATGCGGGCCGAGGTCTATCACCGCGTGCTCGATGAGCGTCGGATCCTGGTCGACGGAGAGCCCTATGCCTGGACCATCCCCCTCTCCCTGCCCATCAGCGATGCGGAGGCCGCATCGGTCAGCGCGGGCGGTTCGGTGGCGGTGCGCACCGAAGAAGGCGCGGTCGTCGCGATCGTCGACGACATCGAGACCTTCGAGTTCGACAAGAACCGCTACATCAAAGCCGTCTACTACACCGAGCGCTTCGACCACCCGGGCGGGCGGCAGGTGGAGCAGGATGAGCGAAGCACGCTGCTCGGAGGCGAGCTGCGGGTGCTGGCGCAACCAGTCAACCCGGATTACGGCGAGTACATGATGTCGCCGCGCCTGACGCGCGCGTTCATCCGGGATCGCAAGTGGAAGCGAGCCCTGGCGTTCCAGACACGCAACCCGCTGCACCGCGCACACGAGTACGCGCTGGTGGCCGGCGCCGAGCGCCTCACCCGGGAGGGACACTTCACGGGGGTGGTGTTGAATCCGCTGGTCGGTGAGTTGAAGGGCGACGACGTGCCCGCCGCGATGCGCATGCGCACGTACAAGAAGCTCCACGACGAGCGGCTGCTCGGCCAGGGCGACAAGGACGAGGCCCTCTGGAAGTCCGTCGGCTACGACCTCTCCGAGGTGTTCGAGTTGATCGGGCTCGACATCAAGATGTTCTACGGGGGTCCGTCCGAAGCGGTGATGCACGCCATCTATCGCCAGAACTACGGCTTCTCCGACCTGGTGATCGGCCGCAAGCATGCCGATGCGCCCTACGAGGACGGCAAGCCG
>JAPUKG010000170.1 GCA_027295775.1 Pseudomonadota bacterium | reverse complement strand
CCTCGACACCCTGGAGATCGAGGCGGGCCTCCTCGGCCATGCGCCGGGCCACCGGGGTGGCGCGGAGCTCGGCGGCCGCGCCGGTCTCGGGGGCGGCGGGCGCCGCAGCGGGAGCCGCGGGCTCGGCCGGGGCGGACGGCGGCGAAGCCGCGGCCACGGCCGCAGGGGAGTCGTCGAGCAACACCAGCTGGGTGCCCACCTCGACGGTCTCGCCCTCCATCACCAGGATCTTCTCCACCACGCCGTCGACGGGGGCGGGGATCTCGGCATCGACCTTGTCCGTGGTGACCTCGACCAGGGGCTGGTCGCGTTCCACCCGATCCCCGACCTGGACCAGCCAGCGGGCGACCGTTCCCTCGATGACGCTCTCCCCGAGCTCCGGCAGCTCGACTGCGATCGACATGGTCCCCCTCCTACCGCGCTACCGATCGATCGGCCGATGCGGTCCGGACCTTGACGTGGGGAATCGGCGGAGCTTCGACCTCAAGCGAGGGGCTTCTCGACGACCGGGAGCTCCAGCTCGTGCATCTCCCGGTGGCGGCCGTCCGCCGGGACCTTCTCCTTCTGGACCCGGACCTGGAGCTTCATCAGCCCGTCGAGCACGGCCTCCGGTCGCGGCGGGCAGCCGGGAATGTAGACGTCCACGGGAATGATCGTGTCGATGCCCTGGACCGTTGCGTAGTTGTTGTAGGGGCCCCCGGAGCAGGTGCAGGCGCCGAAGGCGATCACCCACTTGGGCTCGGCCATCTGGTCGTAGACCTTCTTGAGGACGGGGGCCTGGCGGTGGGTGATGGTGCCCACGACGAACAGCAGATCCGCCTGGCGCGGCGAGAAGCGCGGCAGGGCGCACCCGAAGCGGTCCATATCGTAGCGGGGGCCGGCCACGGACATGAACTCCATGCCGCAACACGCCGTCACGAAGGGGTAGAGAAACATGGAGTACTTGCGGCTCCAGTTGATGACGGCCTCCACCTTGGTGGTCATGAACGAGTCGCCGCCCTGGCGGAGGAACTCGATGACGTGGGGATTCTCTTCGACCTTCATCCTGCTGTGCTTCGCTCGCCTGCTCCGGGCGCGCCCTGCGCGCGCGGCGCTGAAATGTCTGCAATCTCGTCGGTTTACCCGCTCGGGGACTATAGCGGCTCTGGTATCGTCTCCGCTGGGTCCGAAGCCGTGCGCGGCGTCCGGACCGGACCGGGGCCCCGATGAGCGAATCCGCAGCACCCGAGACCAGCGCCCGCCGCCTGACCCTGGCCTGGGGGGTCCATCTCTTCACCGCCAGCGGCGCCGTGGTGGGCGCGCTGGCGCTCCTGGCCGCGGCGTCCGGCCAGCTCTCGCGCGCCGCGCTGCTGATGCTGCTGGCGCTCTTCATCGACTCGGTGGACGGCACCCTCGCGCGCAAGGCGCGGGTGGCCCAGGTCCTGCCCGGCTTCGACGGCCGCCGGCTCGACGACATCGTCGACTACCTCAATTACGTAATTGTGCCCGCGGTCTTCATGGTCTGGGCCGGCAGCCTGCTGCACTGGTCGTTTGCGGCCCTGCCCATTCTCGCCAGCGCGTACGGCTTCTCCCAGGAGAACGCCAAGACCGAGGACTCCTTCTTCACGGGCTGGCCGTCCTACTGGAATGTGGTGGCGATCTACCTGTGGCAGCTCGAGCTCTCGCCCGTGGCCGGAACCCTGTGGGTGGCGTTCTTCGCCGCCGCCATCTTCGTGCCCATCCGATACATCTATCCCAGCCGGCTCCCCGTGCTGCGGCGCACGAGCAGCCTGCTCGGCCTGGTCTGGGGCGCCGCCATGATCGCGATCATCCTGTTCCCCGAGACCGCGGACCGTTTGTGGCTCGTCTCGATCTCCCTCGCCTACCCCGTCTACTACGTGGCCGTCTCCTTCTGGCTCGACCTGCGCAAGCGACAGGGGCAGGGACAGGGAGCGTCGTAAGCGTGCTGCGGCTTCCCGCCGAAGAGATCCCGGTCCGCGAGGAGCTCGACCTCCTGGTGGTGGGCGGCGGCTCGGCCGGTGTGGCCGCCGCGGTGACCGGCGCGCGGCTCGGCCTGCGCGTGGGGCTGGTCGAGTCCATGCCGTTCCTGGGCGGGATGAGCACCGGCGGGGCCGTCGGGACCTACTGCGGCTTCTACACCAAGGAGCGCGACGGCAGCCTGGTGCCCCTGGTGGGCGGCTTCCCCCTGGAGATGGCCGAGACGCTGGCCAAGCGCGGCTACGCCTACGGCCCGATCCCGTTCAAGGAGACTGCCGCCCTCCCCTATGTGCCCTGGGGCGTGAAGCAGCTCCTGGAGGAGCTGGTGCGCGAGGCCCCGGGGCCGGGGCTCCGCGTCTGGCTGCATGCGCTCGTGACCCACGCCGTGGTGGACGGAGGCGCGATCCGCGGCGTCGCCGTCGAGACGCGAAGCGGGCGCATGGCCCTTCAGGCCCGGGTCTACGTGGACGCCAGCGGCGACGCCATGCTGGCGCGCGCGGCCGGCGCCCCCACGCGGGTGGGCGACGAGATCCAATACCCGTCGATGATGTTCACCATGCAGCACGTCGATCTGGGCCGCGCCGGGCCGGCCTTCCGCACCCTGCCGGAGCTCCTGGCGACCCACTACGACCGGGGCGAGCTTCCGCGCCGGGGCGGAAACCTGATCCCCACCGGCCGGCCGGGCGAGGTGCTGGTGGCGATGAGCCGCCTCGCCCTGCACGACCGCCCCGTGGACGGCAGCGACGCCGAGGAGCTCACCTACGGCGAGCTCGAGGGACGCGCGCAGGCGGGGCGACTGGCGGAGTTCCTGAAGCGCCACGTCCCCGGCTTCGAGGAGGCCTTCCTATCCGACTCGGCTTTCCGCCTCGGCGTGCGCGAGGGCCGGCGCATCGAGGGCGTCTACGCGCTCACGGGCGACGACGTCCTCTCCGGGCGAAACTTCGAGGACGGAATCGGCCGCGCCGCCTGGCCCATCGAGCGGCACATCCCGGGCGGCGAGACCCTGTGGCGCTTCCTCGAGCCCGGTCAGTGGTACACCCTCCCCTACCGCATGCTCCTGCCGCGCGGTCTCTCGAACCTGCTGGTGGCCGGCCGCTGCCTGTCGGCGGACGCCGACGGCTTCGCCTCCGCCCGGGTGATCGGGCCGTGCATGCTCGAGGGACAGGCGGTGGCAGTGGCGGCGCAGCAGGTGTTGGCGAGCGACGTCCCGTGCGCGGACATCGACGTCGAGCGGCTGCGCGCCGGCCTCACCGCGCTGGGGGTGCCGCTCTAGGTGGGCCCGACGGGCGCCCTATTGGTGAACCTGGGGACGCCCGCCGCGCCGACCACCGCGGCCGTGAGGCGCTACCTCCGGGAGTTCCTGTCCGACCCGCGCGTGATCGACAGCCACCCGTTGGCGCGCTGGCTGCTGGTGAACCTCGTGGTCGCGCCCTTCCGCGCGCCGCGCTCGGCCGCCGCCTACCAGAAGATCTGGAGCCGCGCGGGCTCCCCTCTCCGCGTCCACGGCCGCGCCCTGGCCGAGGGCGTGGCGCGCGAGCTGGGTGACGGCTTCGCCGTCGAGCTGGGCATGCGCTACGGCCAGCCGTCGATCGCGGTGGCGATCGACCGCTTGCGCGCGGCAGGGGTGGAGAGGCTGATCGCGCTGCCGCTCTTCCCGCAGTACTCCTCGGCCGCGACGGGCTCGGCCGTGGCCCGCATCGAGGAGGTGATGGCGGCGCAGCCGGACGCGCCCCCTCTCGAGATCGCCCCGGCCTTCTACGACGACCCGGGCTTCATCGAGGCGTTCGCGGCGGGCGCGCGCGAGCCGCTGGCGGCGTTCGGCGCGGACTTCGCGCTGATGAGCTTCCACGGTCTGCCCGAGCGACAGATCCGCAAGACCGATCCGACCGGCGCCCACTGCCTCGAGAGCGAGACCTGCTGCGACGCGATCGCGGCGGCCAGCTCCAACCGCGACTGCTACCGAGCCCAGTGCTTCGCCACCGCGCGCGCCCTGGCCATCGCCCTCGATCTCCCGTCCGAGCGCCTGGGCGTCTCGTTCCAGTCGCGCCTCGGGCGCACGCCCTGGATCCGCCCCTTCACAGACGAGGTGCTGCCGCAGCTGGCCGAACGCGGCCTGAAGCGGCTGGCGATCTTCTGCCCCGCCTTCGTGGCCGACTGCCTCGAGACCCTGGAGGAGATCGGCATCCGGGCCCGCGCGCAGTGGAGCGAGCTCGGCGGCGACGAGTTGTGGCTCGCCCCCTGCCCGAACGCGCATCCGGTCTGGCTACGGGCGGTCGCGGATCGGGTCCGCCGGCTTGGCTCTCCCGGGGCGCGCGGCTAAGCTGCGGGCGCCTCGGGGGGAATTCATGGCCGGATCGACGCCCACCACGGTTTACGCCGCCGACCTTCGGCACAACTACAGCGGCGTCCTGTCCGTAGACGCCATGCCGCTCGGCGTTGGGTACATCAAGGCGGTCATGGATAGCGAGCTCCAGGGACGCGACGTCGACGTCCGCCTGTTCGCGTACCCGGACGTCCTGCTCGAGGCCATCGAGAAGGCGCCGCCCGATGTCCTGATGGTCGGCAACTACATGTGGAACGAGGCCCTCGGGCACTTCTTCCTGCGCCGCCTGAAGGCGCTGCGGCCCGATGCCCTGGCCGTGATGGGCGGCCCCAACCTGCCGGAGGAGCCCGAGCGCCAGGTCGAGTACGTCGAGGCCCACCCCGAGATCGACATCTATCTGTGCGGCGAGGCGGACTATGCGGGCGCCGATCTGACCCGCCTCTTCCTCGACACCGGAAAATCCGTGGACGCCCTGCTGGAGGGCGAGATCCCCTCGGCGGTGTACCGGCAGAGCGGGTCGGTGGTGCGGAGCGGGACCCAGCCGCGGCGCAAGGAGCTGGACGACATCCCCTCGCCCTTCCTGACCGGGATCATGGACGAGTTCTTCGACGGCAAGCTCGCGCCCATGATCGAGACCAACCGCGGCTGCCCGTT
This sequence comes from Pseudomonadota bacterium, assembly GCA_027295775.1. GTDB lineage: Bacteria > Myxococcota_A > UBA9160 > UBA9160 > UBA4427 > JAPUKG01. Next base: position 1,952 of record JAPUKG010000170.1, on the reverse strand, counting down.
CCAGTGCAAGTTCTGCGTGCAGGGCACGGCCTTCTACAACAAGGTCAACTACTTCGACCTGGACCGACTGCGCGAGGAGATCCACTACATCGCCAGGCGGGTCCACGACACGTGCCCCAGCATGGGAACCCTGCGCATCGCCGATCCCAACTTCGGCATGTACAAGCGCGACGTCGAGATCTCGGGGTTCCTGGGCGAGATGCAGAAGGAATTCGGCTGGCCGACCTTCATCGACGCCACCACTGGCAAGAACAAGCCCGAGCGCATCATCGAGTGCCTCGAGAAGGTCAACGGGGCGCTGGTTCTCTACCAGGCGGTGCAGTCCCTGGACGATGAGGTGCTGCGCAACATCGACCGCTCCAACATCAAGCTCGACGCCTACGAGAAGATCATGATCCATGTGCGCGGGCGGGGGCTGCGCTCCAACTCGGACCTGATCCTGGGGCTCCCGGGGGAGAGCATGGAGTCGCACCTGCGCGGGCTCTTCTCGCTCGTAGATGCGGGCACGGACCAGGCCCACTGCTTCCAGGCCATGGTGCTCAAGGGCTCCGATCTCGAGACCACGGCGATGCGCGAGCGCTATCACTACGTGACGCGGTTCCGGGTGCTGCCCAAGAACTACGGGGTGTACGGCGACGAGCAGGTCTTCGACATCGAGGAGATCATCGTCGGCACGGACACGCTGCCGTTCGAGGACTACGTGCAGTGCCGCAAGCACCACCTGACGTTCAGCCTGTTCTGGAACGACTCCTGGTTCAAGGACGTGCTGGTGGCCGCGAAGGAGTTCGACATCGCGCCGTCGGCGTGGCTGTCGGCCATGTTGGAGGCGATGGAGTCGGCCGGCGGCAGCGTGAAGAAGCTGCTCGACGACTTCGTGGACGAGACCGTGAACGAGCTGTTCCCGACCCTCGAGGCCTGCCGGGACTTCTACGCGCGTCCCGAGAACTTCGAGCGGCTCCGGCGCGGCGAGATCGGCGACAACCTGATGTACAAGTACCGGGCCGTGGCCTCGTTCTTCGACTGGCCCGACGTGTGCCGGGCGGCGCTCGACAAGACGCGCGAGATGATCCTGGCCACCGGAAGAGCCGGGGACAAGGCCGAGTTCGAGGCCCTCTGGCGCGACGTCCACCAGTACCTGGAGGCCCGTCACGCCGCCGGGCGCAGCGCCGAGGAGATCGCGGCGCCGGTCGATGTGACCCTGGGCCACGACGTCGAGCGCTGGCTGGCGGACGGCGGCCCGATACCGGTCTCCCCTTACCGGCTCGCCGAGCCGCAGACCGTGCAGTTCCGCCTCACCGAAGAGGGCGCCGCCGAGCTCGAGGCCGCGCTGCGCGTCTGGACCACCGAGCTCACCGGACTCACCAAGCTGGTCACGCGCATCCGGGTCAGCTCTCAGGTCCGGGAGATGCACCGCCCGCCGGCGGCCTAGGTCGCCTGGTAGCCCAGGCGTTCGAAGTCGACGGACCAGAGCTCGCGGACCTTCCGGGCGCCGGCGTCGGTGAAGCAGTCGCGGTAGTCGGGATGGTCCGTCCGGTTCCGGTGGGGCAGCGCGAAGTCGATGCCGATGCGCCGCTGGACAGAGGCCACGTCCTCCTCCAGTGACTCGAAGCGCCCGACGAAGTCGACGATCTGGATGCCGTCGGTGTCGTGGACGTAGCTCGACTGGAGCAGGGTCGGCGTGCCGGGCAGCCCGCGATAGCGCTTCAGGTGGCGATGGAGACGCTGCACATCTGCAGCGTCGTAGATGCGCTTCTCGTGTCGGGCCGCGGCCCGCCGGTAGGTCCGGAGCGCGGCCCGCGCCCTCCAGGGTTGCGCCAGGACCCACGCCGGAAAGCGCGGGCGCCGGGTGTTGTACCGGTACTGGGACACGAACCAGTCCAGGGGGTGGCGCACGAAGACGAACTTGAAGTAGCTCTGCCAGAGCGCCGCCGGCAGGATGGACCGCAGCACGG
>JAPUKG010000017.1 GCA_027295775.1 Pseudomonadota bacterium | reverse complement strand
CACAGATCGCCATCGGCTCCATGGCCAGCGCCCGCGCCAGCCCCTCGTAGCGGCCCACGCTGATCGCCTCATCGATGTCGAGCGGATCGATCACCCCCATCCACTCCATCAGACGCCGCTCTTGCGGCTCCCAATAAGGATGGTCGTGCAGGCTGGGGACACCGTCCCGGCCGGCGGCGCGCGCGTTCAGCGTCGAGCCCGCGGGCCGCACGCCCAACGCGGCCGCAGTCGGATCGAAGCTGTCGGGGCCGAATGTGTCGGCGTCGCGTGTGTCGGGGCTGGGGGGCGTCTCGCCCGTCAGCAGCGCCGCCACGAACGACTCCGCCTGGCCCGGCAGAACCGGGCCGTAGACGACCGGCTCCCGCCCCGGCAGGTGCAGCTCCAGCGTGGGCTGCGCGAAGGAGAGGCCCAGCGTGCCCACCGTCACGATCTCGCAGTCGACGCCGCGCGCCGCGATCACCCGGCGCAGTTCGTTGAGCAGTATGTCGGCGCCGGCCGCGACCGACGACGTAGTGAGGTCGACCCGCAGCAGCGGGCGCGTGGGGCGGTCGCGCCGCTCACGCAAGCCGGCCGCGGCCGCCCGCAGAGCGTCGTAAGCGGCGTTGCCGGTGGCGGTCATTGGGTTGGGGCTCACAAGGCCACGCTCACGAGTCGCCCCCGTGGCGGTAGGCGCCCACCTGCGTGGCGGTCGATTCGATCTGCAGGGCGCCCTCAGGAACGTCGACGACCGTTTCGCCGGCGGCGACGCCGCGCGCCAGGCGCACGGTATCGGCCAGGCTGAGCGGCCCCACCACGCGGCCGTCGACCCAGACCTGGGGCGCGCGCTCACAGGTGCCGTTGCATTGGCCCAGCCAGAGGCCGACCTCGCCGCTGGAATCGTTGCGGCCCAGTCTGCAGCCCAGCTCCGCCTCCAGGATGTTGAGCACGCGGTCGCCCCCCAGCACGCGGCAGGACGGTCCGCTGCACCAGGTCACTAGCCGCTTGGGCGGGGGCGAGAGGCGAAACTCCGCGTAGTAGGTGGCCGGTCCGTAGACCTGGGCCTCGGTCAGGCGCAGGTGCTTGGCGACCACCGTCATCGATTCGCGCGGCACCCAGCCCAGCTCGTGCTGGACGCGGTGCAGCGCGGGCAGGAGCTGACCTTGATTGCGCGGCAGCCCTTCGAGCAAGGCCGTCATCCGTTCAGCGTCAAAGCTGGGCTCAGCCATGTGCCGATGCTACCGAGGCCCGATCACCCGAACAAGCTGGCCCGGACTGCTTCAGAGGCCCGGTCCGGCTTGATCGGCCCGCGTCGGAGGAAGCGACTTAGTCGGCCGGGGGGTTGGCGAAGAGGCTCTCGACAAAGATGCGCGCATCGAAGGGAGCGAGGTCCTCCGCCTGCTCGCCGGTACCCACGAAGCGCACGGGCACGTCGAGCAGATCGGCGATGGCGAAGACGACGCCGCCCTTGCTGGTGCCATCCAGCTTGGCCAGGCAGACGCCAGTGATTTCGGTCACCTCGCCGAAGACGCGCGCCTGCTCGAGCCCGTTCTGGCCCGTGGTGGCGTCGAGCACCAGCAGGACTTCGTGCGGGGCGCCCTCGCGGCGGCGCTCGACGACGCGGCGGATCTTGCCCAGCTCGGCCATCAGGTTGCGTTTGTTATGCAGGCGGCCTGCGGTGTCGATGATGGCGACGTCGGCTCCGCGCGCGGTCGCCGCGCTGATCGTGTCGTAGGCCACCGCGCCGGGGTCCGCGCCCTGCTGCGCGCCGATCACACTCGCCCCCACCCGCTCGCCCCAGATCTGCAACTGCTCCAGCGCCGCCGCGCGGAAGGTGTCGGCCGCGCCCAGCAGCACCACGCGCTCGTCGTCCCGGTAGGCCTGAGCCAGCTTGCCGATTGAGGTGGTCTTGCCGGCCCCATTGACGCCCACCACCAGGATCACGTGCGGGGGTGCGGGCGCCTCGCCTCCACCCCAGAGGTGACCGCGATCGGCGGGGCGCTCGAGCAGCGCCACCATCTCCGCCTTGAGCAGCTCACGCACCTCCAGACCGTCCCGCAGGCGGGCCTGCTCGGCCTGCTCGCGTACGCGCTCGATCAGCGAGCTGGACGTGCGCACCCCCACGTCGGCCGCGATCAGGATCTCCTCCAGCTCCTCCCAGAGCTCATCGTCCAGGCCGCCGCGCCGCAAGACGGAGCCCAGGCGACCGAAGACCCCCCTCCGCGTGCGGGCCGTGGTCTGCTCCATGACCCCGGCCAGCCCGGGATCGTCATGCGCGAGCTCATCCGAACGGCCCTCGGGCTCGTTGGAAGGGGCGTCGCCCTGGCCGCGCCGGAAGCGGAAAATCTTGACCATGCGCCCGCGTTCAGTCCTCGAGCTCGAGGTCGGACAGGCGCACGGAGAGCACGCGGCTGACCGAGTCCTCGCTCATCGTGATGCCGTAGATATCGTCCGCCTGCTCGATCGTGCGGCGGTTGTGGGTGATCACGACGAACTGTGAGTGCGCGGCGAGCTCTTTGAGGCCGTCCACGAAGCGGCCCACGTTGGCCTCGTCGAGCGCGGCGTCGACCTCATCCAGGACGGAGAAGGGGGCCGGGTTGACCTCGAGCATCGCAAAGAGCAGCGCCATCGCCGTCAGGGAGCGCTCGCCCCCGGACAGCATCTGCAAGCTGTCGACCTTCTTGCCGGGCGGCCGCGCCACCACATCGACGCCGCCGATCTCGAAGTCATCCTCGTCGGTCAGGACCAGCCGCCCCGTACCGCCGCGGAACATGGTCTGGAAGTAGTGCCGGAAGTGGCGGTCGACGGCCTCAAAGGTCTCCGTGAACTTGCCCTGGATCAGCTGCGCGAGATCGGCCTCGGCCTGCAACATGCGCTGCTCCGCACCTTCCAGATCCTCGATCTGGCCGCTGAGGAACTCGTGCCGCTCTTGGATCTCGTGGTACTCCGCCGCCGCATCGGGGTTGACGTTGCCCAGCCAGCGCAAGCGGCCGCGCACAGCTTCGATCTCTTCGCGCAGCTCCCGCAGCTGGTCCGGATCGATCGGGGCAGGAGCGATCGGTGCGGGCTGGGGGGGATCCCCCACCCCGCCGCTGGAGCCGTTGCCCCCCTCCAGGCCGCTCTCCGCGCCGGTCTCGTGCGAGGCGCCTGCCTCGTGCGAGCCGCCTGTCTCGTGTGAGGCGCCGAGGCCCGCCGCCGAGATCGCACTGACGACGCTGGCCTCCCGTCGCGTGCGCGCCTCGAGGCTGGCCAAGGGGACCGCTTCAGCCTGCGCGGCGGCGGACGGCGAGCTGCTCGTTTTGCCCAGACGTGCGATCCCGCCGGCGGCGTCGAAGACGAGGTCGTCGCCTTGCATCTGCTCGCTGAGGTGAGCCAGGGCGGCCTCCGTCTCGTGCACTGCAGCCTCGGCTGAGACCAATCCACGCTCGCTCTCGATCAGACGCCGCTGACCAGCCTGGACGCTCCCCCGCCGCGCGGTCTCCTCGCCTTGCAAGCGAGCGACCACCTGGGCCTCGACGCCGCCGTCGGCGGAGACGGATTCGCTCGCCGTGCGCGCTTCGTCCAAGTTCTCCTCACGCGCTTGAATCGAGCGGGCCAGCGCCGCCAGCTCCTCGGTCGCTTGGTCGAGCTGGACTTGGCGCGCCTCGCGCTGTTCCCGCGCGCGCGCCTGTGCGGCCGCGCCACTGCGGATGGCCGCTTGCAGCGCCTCCGACTCGCCCTCGACACGGCGCAGAGCAGCGGTAGTCTCCCCAGCTCGCGTGGCGGCCGCCTCCCGGCTGGACACGGCCTCCGCCACCAGCGCCGGGTCGGGCCGCTCTTGTTGGACGCGTGAGTGCTCCTCCTGACGCTCACTGATCGCCAGGGCCAGCGCCGCCTCCTCGCGGCCGATCTCGGCCAGCCGCGCCTCCGAGCGCTTCTCCTCCGAATCCAAGGCTTGCAGATCAGAGCGCAGGCGGGTGGCGTCGGCGCGGCGGCCCGCCGCCTCCTCTTGGGCGGCGGCGCGGGCGACGGTCGCTCGCTCACTGATCGTCTCCGCGTCGCGCAGCGCAGTCTCCATCTCCTCGAGCTGCGCGCGTTTCGTCTCGACGTCGGCGCTCTCCGCCAACGAACGTTCGAGCTGCTCGATATCACCCGGCAGGGCCTGCAATTCGTTCTCGCGGGTGAAGGCGCCCTGCTCCGCGAGGCGCCCGCCGGCCAGGGAGCCGTTGGGGCGGAAGAGGTGCCCGTCCTGCGTCACCACGGCGCCCAGCCCGCGGCGCAACATCGTGCGCGCGGCGGCCTGGTCCTCCACCACGATCGTGCGCCCGAGCAGAGTGTCGACCAGCTCGCGCAGGCGGTCGTCGCACCTGACCAGCGAGGAAGCGACGCCGATTAGGCCGCGCTCCGCTTGAATGGCCAGCGGCGGGCGGTGCTTGATGGTGTCGAGAGGGAGGGCCACGATGCGTCCGGCGCGCTCAGTCAGGAGGACCTGCATCGTCTGCAAGGCCTCGTCCACGCTTTCGTACACCACCGCATCGATGTAACCCTCCAAGGCGGCTTCGATCGCGTGCTCGAGCCCCTTGGGCGCGCGCACCAGACGGCGCATGACCCCAACCACGCCGGGGATGCCGGTATCCTCCCCTTCGCGCGGGACGCCGCGGCTCCCGAACAAGGCCCGCAAGCCCTGGTGGATGCCCTCGCTCTCGGCCTGAAGCTCTTGCAGCATCTGCAGCCGGTCACGAGCCCGCGTGAGGCGGCGTTCGCGGTCCGCCCGCGAACTCTCCAGCCCCCGGAGATAGGCGCTGGCGGAATAGAAGCGGTTCGACAGTTCTTGACGGGACTCCCGCGCGCTCTGAGCCTCGCTTCCGGCCTGCGCGGCGCGCTGGAGGGCAGCGTCGGCCAGCTCCTCCGCCTGCATCAGCGCCTCGCGGTCGGCCAGGAGCATGGCCGCGCGCTGTCCTTCGCGAGCCTGAAGCTGTTCACGTTCCTGGGCGAGGCGGTCGCCCGCCTGGCTGGCCTCCTTGTCGAGCGTGGCGAGCGCCCGCTCGCGCTGGTCAATCTCGAGCGCGCGCTCGCGCAGCGCCGCCAGCGCTGATTCGGCAGCTTGCAGGACCGTTTCCGCCTCGGTCTGCGTCGCGCGGGCGCGGGCGGCCCCAGCCTCCATCGACTCGGCCTGAGCGGCGCCTTCCGCGTCGTCGTCCGGGTCGGCTTCCGTACTCAGCGCATCCAAGTCGGCATGCAGTTGTTCCGCACCCTCTCGCAGCATGGCTTCGCGCTGGCGCTCCAACTCTTGTTCGTGCTCCAGTTCCCGCACGCGGGCGGCGCGCTCACGCTGCTCGCTGCTGACTTCCTCGAGCGCTTCGCGGGCGGCCTTGATCTCCGTGTCCCAGCGCGCAAGCGACCCCTCGGCCTCCTCCAGCCCCCGGCTGGCGCCGGACTGCTCCGAGCGGCGCTGGTCGTGGAGGACGCGGCGGCCGGCGAGATCGCTCTGCAAACGCAGGCCTTCGCTGCGATAGAAGCGCCGCAGGGCCGCCTGCAGCTCGGCGCTCAATTCCGCGTGTTGCAGGGCTCGCTTGGCCTGACGCTCGAGGGTGCGCATGCGCGGCTCGATCTCCTCGACCAAGAGCCGAGCCCGCTCCAGGTTCTCGTGCGATTGTTCGCGCTTGCGGCGCGCGTCCAGCATCTTGACGCGATGACGGCGAACATCGGCCACCTCCTCGATCAGGCCGCGGCGCTCCTCGGGCTTCAGCCGCAGCACTTCCTCCACCAGCCCCTGGCCCATCAAGGCATAGGATTCCTGGCCCAGTCCACTGGAGGTAAAGAGCTCCTGGATGTCGCGCAAGCGAACCTTGCTGCCGTTGATCAGGAATTCGGACTCGCCGTCGCGGTGAACCCGGCGGGTAACGGCGACCTCG
>JAPUKG010000169.1 GCA_027295775.1 Pseudomonadota bacterium | reverse complement strand
CTCGACCACCCCCTCCGCGGCGCCGTCGAGGCCGACGGCCATCACCTGCCGCGAGTGCATGTCGGAGAACCAGAGCCGCCCCTGGTGCCAGCGCGGGCCCTCCGCAAAGCGCAGTCCGTCCAGGAGGGTCGCCGGCTCGCGGCTCTTCATGGGGCCATGATCCCTCACCCTCCCACTGGGTCGCAACGGTCCTATCATGCGACCGGGGGACCGGATCGGCCCACGGGGTCGATCGACCGCGGAGACTCCATGACCTATGCCGCCCAACGACGCCTGCTCGACGCCGACAGCCATATCATGGAGCTGCCGGATTTCCTGGTGACCCACGCCGACCCGGGCATGCGAGATCGGCTCCCGCCGATCGACTACTCGCGCTCGTCCATGGACGAGCAGGAGGGCTGGCGGCTGGCCCGGGCGGGCGGGCACGACCGCGCCTACGCGGACGAGCTCGAGGCGCTCGGCGGCGACGGGCTGATCCGCGGGCCGAAGGAGGAGAAGGCGCTCGGGGCCTTCGACCCGGCCGACCGCAGGAGGGCTCTGGATCTGCTGGGCTTCGAGCGGCAGCTCGTGTTCTCGACCCTGAGCGGCACGGTGGTCTTCGACCACCGGCTCGATCCCGAGATCCAGTACGGCGCGGCGCGGGCGCACAACCGGGGGATGGCGGCCTTCTGCGCCGACGACGAGCGCCTGATGGCCGTGGCCAGCATCCCGCTCCAGGATCCTGCCCTCGCCATCGGCGAGCTCGATCGTGTGATTGCCGAGGGCCTGCACGCGGTCTGGGTGCCGCATCGGGACGCCGGCGGCCGATCCCCGGGTCACACCGACTTCGACCCCTTCTGGGGGCGCCTGGCGGAGACCGGGATTCCGTTCGTGATCCATGTGGGTGGCTACCCACTCCAGCTTCCGCCCGCGTGGAGCAACAACGGGAAGCCCGCCGTGCGCGACTGGATGGGCGGGGGCGAGAACGTGCGCGGGAAGGACTTCACCGCGCTGCACCACGCGCCCGAGCGCTTCCTGTCCGCCCTCGTTCTGGACGGCGTCTTCGAGCGCTTCCCCGGGCTGCGCGGCGCCAGCGTGGAGCTCGGGGCCGGCTGGGCGCCGGCGCTGCTCGAGCGCCTGGACGATCTCGTCGAGATCTTCGGCCGCACCGAGCCGGCGTTCCGCGAGCTCTCGCGCAAGCCGTCGGAGCAGCTCACCGAGCAGTTCGCGTTCACGCCCTACGTCTTCGAGGACGTGGCGAAGCTGGTCCGGCGCTCGAGCCCGGCTCTCTACCTCTTCTCGAGCGACTACCCCCACGCGGAGGGGGGGCGGAACCCGATCGGCCGCTTCGAGAAGACCCTGTCGGGTCTCGAAGAGCCGGAGCGCACCGCCTTCTGGTCCGGAAACTTCGAGCGCGTCTTCGCGCGGGTCCTCGGCCGAGCGGCCTGAGGGGAGGAGTCCTGTCTTGACGACCACGGTGTACCTGGCGGACCTGCGCCACAACTACTCGGGTGTGCTCTCCAACGACTGCATGCCGCTGTGCGTGGGCTACCTCAAGGCGGTAATGGACCGGGACGTCCCCGAGGTGTCGTCGCGGATCTTCGCCTACCCCGATCGCCTGTGGGCGGCGATGGAGGATCAGGTCCCGGACGTCCTGATGCTCAGCAACTATATGTGGAACGAGGCGCTGAGCCTCCACTTCGCCAAGCTGCTCAAGCAGCTTCGCCCGGAGTCGCTGGTCGTCATGGGCGGGCCCAACATCGCCATCGAGCCGGACCGGCAGACCGCCTGGGTCGCCGATCATCCCGAGATCGACGTCTACGTGCTCGGCGAGGGCGACTTCCTGGCCTCCGAGGTGGTGCAGCAGTACCTGGACGCGGGGGCTTCCCTGGAGCGGCTTCGCCAGCGGGATCTGCCCTCTTCCATCTGGCGAGGACCGGACGGCGAGCTGCGGCTCGACGAGACGCGCCCGCGCAAGCGAGCCGTCGAGGAGATCCCGTCGCCGATCCTCGCGGGTCTCTTCGACGAGTTCTTCGACGGCAAGCTGGCTCCGATGATCGAGACGAACCGGGGCTGCCCCTTCCGCTGCACCTTCTGCGTGCAGGGCACCGGCTGGTACACCAAGGTCAACTACTTCGACACGGATCGCCTGGAGGCGGAGATCGACTACATCGCACTCCAGATCCAGAAGCGCTCGCCGTCGATGGGCACTCTCCGCATCGTCGACGCCAACTTCGGCATGTACGAGCGGGACGTCGAGCTGTGCGAGCACATCGGCCGGGTGCAGAAGCAGACGGGCTGGCCGACGTTCATCGACGCCACCACGGGCAAGAACCGCCCCGACCGGGTGATCCGCGCCATCGAAAAGGTCAACGGCGCCCTGGTCGTCTACCAGGCGGTGCAGTCCCTCGATGAGGACGTCCTGAACCGGATCAAGCGGAAGAACATCAAGCTCGACGCCTACCGGGACGTGATGATCCACATTCGCGGGCGCGGCCTGCGCTCGAACTCGGACCTGATCCTGGCTCTGCCCGGCGAGACGTTGGAGAGCCACCTGAAGGCCTTGCGCGAGCTCTTGAACGCCGGGACCGACACCATGCACAATCTCCAGCTGATCCTCCTCAAGGGCTCGGAGCTGGAGACGCTCGAGTCCCGCAAGGAATTCGCCTTCGACTCGCGCTATCGCGTGATCCCGAAGATGGCGGGCATCTACGGCGGCGGCACGGCGATCGACATCGAGGAGGTGGTGGTCGCGACCGACGCCCTGAGCTTCGACGACTATCTGACCGCGCGGGAGTACCACCTGGCGATCAGCGCGTTCTGGAACAACGACTGGTTCGAGCACCCGATTCTGTTCGCGGAGTCGTTTGGAATCGAGAAGTTCGAGTGGCTGGAGGCGGTCATCGCCATCATGCGCAGGCCCGGGGGCCGCGCGAGTGACTTCCACGACCGCTTCCTGTCGGAGACGAAGGCCGAGCTCTTCCCGACCCACGAGGCGTGCGAGGCGTTCTATCGCCGCGAGGAGAACCTGGCAAAGCTGCTCGAGGGAGAGATCGGCGACAACCTGGTCTACAAATACCGGGCGATCGCCTCGTTCCGCCTGTGGCCGGAGATCGTGGCCTGCGCCATGGAGGCCACCAAGGAGCTGCTGGAGGCGCGCGGGGCCCGCGGCCGGATTTCGGGCTTCGACGCCTTCTGGGACGACTTCACGCGCTACATCGAGCTGGGCCACGCCTACGGCGAGTCGGTGGAGGAGGCGCTGGCAGACGCCGAGGGAATCCTGCACTACGACATCGTGGCCTGGATCGCCGCGGGCCGACCGGTGGATGTGGGGCCGTTCGAGCACGCCGCCCCGGTGCGCTACCGCTTCGTCTTCGACGAGGAGAGCCGCACCCACCTGGCCGAGGCGCTCCAGGTGTGGAGCTCGGAGCTGAAGGGGCTGACCCGCCTGGTCACCCGCGTCCTGCCGAGCTGGCAGACGCGCGAGGCGGTCGCCGTGACCGAGAGCGACGCCCGAGGCTAGAAGGGCGCCGGCTCCAGCCCCAGACTCGACTTCACCAGCTCGCCATAGTTGCGCTCGTCGAAGACCTGATGGGTGGCGCCCACGTGGATGTCCCGGAAGCAGCGCTGGAGGCGGCTCGGGTTGCGCATGCCGTGGCTGCCCGACGCCTCGTAGGCGAAGTCGACGGCCGCCTTCGCCACCCGCGGGACGAAGCTCGCCGCCGCCTTCGTCTCGCGCATTCTCTGGGCCAGGGCCATGGGCGAAGTGCCCTCCGCGACCGCGGTGACGGCGCTCTCGTAGGCGTCCACGGCCAGCTTCCGCGCGGCCTGTACCGCGGTGGTGTGGAGGCCCAGATCCCGCTGGAAGATCGGCTGTTCTCGCAGCGGCAGCGACCCCAAGCGGGCGCGCCCGTTCCGTGCGATCTCGCTGATCTCGTCGAGTGCCCGGTGGGCCACGCCCAGGGCCCAGGCAACCGAGCTGATGGTGCCGACGGTGATCGGGCCCAGGCCGTAGAGGGCGCCGCCGGTGATCGGCCGCGTCTCGAAGAGCGAGAAGGTCCAGCCGGCGTCGACGTGCTGCTCGGGCACCTCGAAATCGAAGCTGCCGGTGCCGCGCAGCCCCATCACGTCCCAGTTTCCCTTCATGATCACGCGATCCGCGGGGATGATGAACCCGCGGATCTGGGGGAGGCCGTTCTCGAAGGGCGCCGGCTCCCCGGCGCGCATGACCATCGCGGAGCCGCCCATGTACTCGGCGTGGCCGGACCCGCTGCCGAACGGGTAGCGGCCGGAGATCCGATAGCCGCCGTCCTGCTCGTGCGCGACGCCCAGGGGTGCGAACATGCCGGCCCCGGCCCGCGCACGCGCGAGCCGCACGGCGTTCTCCGGCTCCAGATAGGCGGCGTAGGCCATCACCGTCGTGTTCTGCGCGAAGGCCCAGCCCACCGCACCGTCTGCGTACGAGAGCTCTTTGCAGACGTCGATGATCGTGGAGGGGGAGGCCTCGAATCCGTCGAACTCGCGGGGCACCAGCAACCGGAAGAGTCCGGTCCCGACCAGGGCGTCGACGACGGCGGGCGTCATCGTGGCGTTCTGCTCGACGAGCTCCGCTTCGGATTCGATCAGCAGGCGCAGGCCGCGGGCAGCGGTCAGGGGGTCGGTCACGGACACGGGCGTTCTCCTCGGCTTCGGGGTTCAGCTTCCGCGCAGATCGGCGAAGAAGAACTTCGCAACCTCGTTCAGGACATCGGCGCGCTCCCACTGGAGGAAGTGGCCGCACTCGGGGATCACGAGCGGGCCGATCCGGTTGGGGAACGCGATCTCGCAGCGCTTCGGGAAGTCCTGCGGCACGACCTGGTCGTCCGGTCCGTAGAGGATCAGCGTGGGCACCTCCACGGGCTGCAGGATGAGGGGCGGCTCGCTCATCGGACGGCCGTACTCGAGCTGGTAGGGTGCCCAGCCCGCGGCGAGCCGGCGCGCGTCTTCGAAGGGCTCGACCATGAAGTCGAAGCCGTACTCGTCGAAGGAGCCCGGCGATGCCAGCAGGCGGTGCTCGTAGAAGTCGCGTACGTAGCGGCGTCTCCGCGCCGGCGTGTCCAGCTCCTCGAGGAGCTCCTGCCAATCGCGGCCCTGCCGGATTCGGTAGTCGCCGGTCGGACCGTCTTCCAGCGGGTTCATCGAGAGTCCGCGGGCCGCGTACCAGTCCGCCTGCTCCGCGACCATCGGCGCGATCGAGTTGAAGAAGATCATGCGGTCGACGAACCCGGGGAACCGATTCGCCATGTCGCAGATCACGACGCCGCCCACATCGCCCGCCACGAGGCTGCAGCGCTCGTGGCCGAGCACGTCGTGCACGAGCGCGTAGAGGTCCCGTGAGTACAGGACCAGGTCGTACTCGTCCTTCTCGGAGAGGTCCGAGTCGCCATAGCCGCGCAGATCGGGAACGATTACCTCGTAGCCCGCTCTGGCCAGCGGGTTCACGTTCCTCCACCAGATCCGCTTGGTCTCGGGGTACCCGTGGACGAGGAGCAGGGGATAGCCGCCGACTCCTTCGCGCAGATAGGCGAGCTCGATGCCCTCGGCCACCGGGCTCCGATGCACGGGGAACGCGTCGCGCGGGGGCGTCTCGGGCTGCGCGGGGCGGG
>JAPUKG010000168.1 GCA_027295775.1 Pseudomonadota bacterium | reverse complement strand
TCTGCACGGCCAGGCGCTTCTCGGCCGGGTCCAGGCTGGGGCCCTTCGGAATCGCCCAGCTCACCAGCACGCCGCCGATCTCCAGGCGCAGGTCCCAGTGCATGTTGCGCGCGTCGTGCTGCTGCACCACGAAGGCGCGGGGCGCGCCGGGCGGCAGCGCGCGCGGGCCCGGATCGGCTCCGAAGGGCTCCGGAGTGCGCTCGGGGTCGCGCTTATCGCGGTAGCGCTTGAGATCTGGCATGGGTTTCCGATGAGTGGTAGGAATACGCTCCCCCCATTGTAGGGCCCATCCCACACGGCTGTCCGTTGCTATTGAGGGATGGATAAGGGTGGTCTCATGGCGCCCCGCGCAACTTCCTCCGGAACCATCTCCTTCGGGCTCGTCTCCATTCCCATCAAGGTCTTCCCGGCCACGCGCTCCAAGAGCGTGCACTTCAACATGCTGCACGAGCCCGACAAGTCGCGGCTCAAGCAGCAGTACGTATGCAGCGGCTGCGGGGAGGTGGTGGAGCGGAGCGATACGGTCAAGGGCTACGAGTACGCCCGGGACCAGTACGTGGTCCTCACCGAGGACGAGTTGAAATCTCTCGAGGCGGAGTCGGACAAGAGCATCGAGATCGAGGAGTTCATCCCGATCGAGAAGGTCGATCCGATCTACTTCGACAAGTCGAACCTGCTGGGTCCCGACAAGGGGGGCGCCAAGGCCTACCGGCTCCTGTGTCAGTCGATGAAGACGTCGGGCAAGGTGGCGCTCGGTCGCTTTGCGTCCCGGGGCAAGCAGCAGCTCGTGCTGCTCCGCCCCACCGAGGACGGTCTGATGATGCACGGTCTCTACTACGCGGACGAGGTGCGCAGCTTCGACGACATCGAGCTGGATACCGGCATCGAGTTCAAGAAGGGCGAGCTCGACCTGGCCACCCAGCTGATCGAGCAGCTCGGCCACGACGAGTTCGAGCCGGAGAAGTACGAGGACGGCTACCGCCAGTCGGTGCTCGAGCTGGTGGACCGGAAGGTGAGCGGCGAAGACGTGGTCTCCGCGCCGCGGCCGGAATCCCGGGAGAAGATCATCGACCTGGTGGCGGCGCTCAAGCAGAGCCTGGCCGATCGCGGCGATGCGCCGGCCGCGGGCGGCCGCAAGCCCGCCAAGGCCAAGGGCAAGTCGGCGGGGTCGAAGCGAAAGGCGGCCTCGCGCTAGACACAGCGCGCCTCTACACTGGGCCCTGGGGGTGGACGCCAGGTGACCGGGACCCTCTCCACGGCCGAGGTCTCTCGAATCGTCGGCATGAAGGAGCCCCAGGTACGCCAGCTGGTGCGCTCGGGTCTGTGCCGCCCCGCCCGTCGCGGCCGCCGCTACGCCTTCACCTTTCGCGATCTGGTCGTGCTCCAGGCGGCCCAGGGCCTGCTGCGGAAGCGGGTGCCGGCGGCGCGCGTGCGACGCGCCCTGGCCGCCCTCTCCGACCAGCTCCCGGAGGAGCGCCCGCTCTCCGGCATGCGCATCTTTGCCGACGGCCGGAATGTGGTCGTGCGCGACGGCGACACGGCGTGGCAGCCCGAGACCGGCCAGACCGTGCTCGACTTCCGCGTGGACGAGCTCGTGCGCCGGGCCGAGGCCGTGCGCCCTGCACCGGCGGCGGCGGCGGCGGGCGACGTGCGAGAGCGCGCGCGGCGGGAGTTCGAGCGCGCCCTCGAGCTCGAGGACGACGACCCCCCGAACGCCCGGACCGCCTACCGCCGCGCGCTGGCCCTGGACCCGGGACTGGTCGACGCGCGTGTGAACCTGGGACGGCTGGCCCACGAGGCGGGGGATGCGCCGGAGGCCGAGCGCCACTACCGGCGTGCCCTCGAGCACAGCCCCGACGACCCGGTGATCCACTTCAACCTGGCCCTGGCGGTGGAGGACACGCGAGGTGCCGCCGAGGCCGTCGCCCACTACCAGCGCGCGCTCGCTCTCGATCCCGACTTCGCCGACGCCCACTACAACCTGGGCGGACTGTGCGAGGACCTGGACCGCTCCGCCGACGCGCTGCGCCACTACCACGCCTACAAGAAGCTGACCGAGAGCTAACCGGCGCCCGTCAGCAGGAGACGGAGCTCGCAAACGCGCGCGCCTCATCGCAGAGCTCGTCCAGGACCTCCGTGTCGCTGCGCCCCGAGCGCACGAGTACGTGGAAGGAGTGGTCGCCGCCCTCCACGACATGCAGCCGCGCCCGTGCGCCGAGGGCCGCGCAGATCGGCTCGAGCAGCGGCAGCTCGGCCAGCTTGTCGCGGGTTCCCTGCAGAAAGAGCATGGGCACCTCGACCCGGGCCAGGTGGTCGGCGCGCTCGCTCCCGGCCCTGCCCGCCGGGTGGAGCGGGAAGCCGAAGAAGACGATCCCGCGAACGCCCGGAAGAGCGCCCTCGGAGGCGGCGAGCGAGGTCATTCGCCCGCCCATGGACTTGCCTCCGGCCAGGAGCGGCAGCGCGGGCGCGGCCGCGGCCGCCGCCTCTACGGCCGAGCGCACCGTCGCCAGGAGCAGCGGGCGGGGGTCCGGCCGGCGGCGGCGGCGCTCCGCGTACGGAAACTGGTAGCGAAAGGTGGCGATGCGGCGCGCCGCCAGGCGCTCGGACACGGACTCCATGAAGGCGTGCCGCATATCGGCGCCGGCGCCGTGCGCGAAGACCAGGAGCCACTCTGCGTCCGGGGGCTCGAAGAGCAGCCCCGACACGGACCCCGCGGAGCGACTCGCCTCGAACCCGATCTCGCGCGGGGCGTT
>JAPUKG010000167.1 GCA_027295775.1 Pseudomonadota bacterium | reverse complement strand
CACCCCGTGCTCGGGCGGATCGAGCCCGGTCAGGAGCGTCGTGTGGGATGGCAAGGTGAGGGGCGTCGGCGAGATGGCGGTCTCGAAGCGCACGCCCTCGGCGCCCAGCCCGTCGAGCGTGCGGGTGCGGGCGCCGGCGCGCCCATAGGCGCCGACGCGATCGGCGCGCAGGGTGTCGATCGAGACCAGAACGACCCGATCTGCAGGTTGCGTGCAGGCGCCCAGCAAGAGTGCGGCGGAGGCCAGCCAAAACGCTGCGGCTCGGCGGGCGGCGGGCCGCTGGAGGAGCGGGCCCGAAGCAGGTGAAATGCCGTAAGTCCGCTTGGAAGCTGAGATCTCGGGGCGTATACTGCCGCGTTCGCTAGACCTCTGGAGGACCCCTTCCCCGATGGCCAGTCGCAATCGAACTCCGTTTGCGCGAAGGGCACGAACCCTCGCGGTCGCCTTCACGCTCGCTGTCGGCGTTGGATGTGTCGGCGTTGGATGTGGTGGGTCGATCGACGCAAGACTCGCGGAGATCCATGTCCTTCAGGATGCCGGCGAGTTTAGCACCTCGGTGGATCCGCTTCGCAGCGTGCTCGCCACGGATCCCGACCATGCGCAGGCCAACTACCTCCTCGGCGTTGCGCTGATCCAGACGCGGCAGCCGAGCCTCGCGATCTGGCCGCTGCGCAAGGCGGCCCAGGACGAGGAGTACGCGGTGCCGGCAGGACTGCTGCTCGCGTCGACGCTGAACCAGATGCAGGGCTATGAGGAGGCGGTCAAGGCGACCGACGCAGTGCTTCGGGCCGACCCCGAGAGCATCTACGCACTTCAGGTTCGCGCCAACGCCAATATCGGGATGGGCGCCTCGGAGGCCGCGCTCCTCGACGCGGAGCGCGTGCTCGAGCTCGAGCCGGACAGCTACCAGGGCTTCGCGCTCAAGGCGATGGCGCTCACCAAGCTCGACCGCAAAGAAGACGCCGAGCAGACCATCCTGGAGTTGAACGAGACCGCCAGGGCCATGGACGAGCCCGGCGTGTCCATGCAGGCGTGCGTGGCACTGGCCGTCTTCTACCGGGACAACGATCACGAGAACTCCGAGCCCTCGATCACCGACTGCATCGAGCGCTTTCCGGGCGAGCCCTTCGTCCTGCGCGAGGCCGAGAACTACTACGACGGGGTGGAGCGATCGGACGAAGCCACCGCGCTCTGGCGCAGGGCCGTGGAGGAGTCGCCGGACAACTACGGCCTGCGCTCGATGCTGGCCGAGCGTCTGGCCAAGCAGAACATGCCCGAGGAGGCCGAGGCCACCCTCCTGGAGGCGGCGGAGCTCTTCGAGGAAGCCCGCGCGTGGGACCAGCTCGCGCGTTTCTACCTCAATCACGGCGACAACGAGAAGGCCCTCGAGGCGACGGACAAGGCGATCGCGCTGGTCGGCACCGCCAGTACCGAGGATCTGCGCTTCCGCCGTGCCGACCTGCTCGTCTCCCTGGAGCGGCTCGAGGAGGCCGAGCAGGCGGCGGCGGAGCTCGAGGAAGTCGTCTACCGGGAGCTCGTGCGGGCGCGCATCCTGATGGCGCAGGGCGACGACCGGCAGGCCCTCGACCTGCTCGAGTCGGCCCTGACACGCTGGCCCAACAACGCGCCCGCCCGGTATCTGGCGGGCAGGGCCGCCGGCATCCTCGGCTACCGCAGCCGGGCCCTGGCCCACTACCGGGAAGCCACCCGCGCCGAAGACGCGTCCACCGACGCGGCGCTCGAGGTCGCGCGGCTTCAGCTCGAGAACGGCGCGTACATCGACGCGGTCTCGATGGCCAACCGACACCTCAATTCGCGAGCCGTACGAGGCGCCGAGGCACGGATCATCGCCGCCAGGGCCAGCGCAGCCCTGGCCAACTACGCCGATGCGCGCAGGTTCCTGCTCCCCCTGTCGAAGCTCCCGGATCAGGAGCTCAACCGGGTCATCGAGCTGGCGGCGATCGCGCGCGCCGCCGCGGGGCCCGAGGCGGCGGCCGAGGTGGTGGAGAGCAGCAAGCTCGATATCGCCGATCCGGCGAACCAGCTCGCCCTCGGCTCGCTGGTGAGGGATTATGTGAGCCTGGGCCGCAGCGACGATGCGGCCGCGCGCGTCGCCAGCGCGCTTGCAGCCCATCCCGAAGAAGCCTCGCTGCACGACATCCAGGGCAGACTGCTGCTCCTCTCGGGAAGCTCAGAACAGGCGCGGGCTTCGTTCGACGCGGCCCTCGCCATCGAGCCGGAGTACGGTCCCGCCCTGGCCGGTCTGGCCAGCCTGGCGGTCGACGCGGGAGACCTGGACGGAGCGGCGGCGCTCCTCGAGCGCGCCAGCGCTGCCGACCCGACCGATGCCGAGAGCGCCTACCAGCTGGCGCAGATCCGGCTTTCCCAGGGCAACAGCGAACGGGCGGAGGCGGCCCTCCGCGAGCTCGTGAAGCAGTCACCTGGACACGCCGGCGCCAGCAACGACCTGGCCTGGATCCTGGCCGAGAAGGGGGAGGACCTGGATGTCGCCCTCGATCTGGCGCGTCGCGCCGCGCGCATCGACACCCGGCCGGCCATCCTGGACACCCTGGGCTGGGTGCAGTTCAAGCTCGGCGACGCGGCTTCGGCCCTGAGCACGTACACCCGGGCGCTCAAGGAGGAGCCCGACTCCCCGTCGGTTCGCTATCGGATGGGCTTGGCGCTGCGCGCGCTGGGCCGCTCCGACGACGCGCTGGTGGAGTTCCGCGAGGCCGTCGCCTCCGAATCGACCTTCCCCGAATCGGCGGCCGCCGAGGCGGAGATCGCCCAGCTCGAGGCGTCAGGTTGAGTCGCGCGGCGAGCACCCGCTCGCGCTCCTCGCGCGTCGCGGCCCTGGCCGCGTGCCTCCTCGGACTGGCCCTCGTCTCGTGCAAGACGGACCAGGAGCTGAGAGCCGAGTACCTGGCGGAGGCGGAGGCCCTGATCGAGCAGGGCGAGTTCAAGGACGCCCTCAAGGAGCTGCGCAACGCGCTCAAGCTGAGCCCGGAGGACGCGGACACGAACTTTCGGATCGCCGACGTGCTCCACCAGATGGACCGTCTGGAGGACGCCATCTTCTTCTACGGCGAGGCCTACCGTCTGGACCCCGGGCGCTCGGACGCCGCGATCCGGGAGGCCGAGCTGCTCATCTTCGACGATCCGGTCCGGATGAACGAGATCCTCGACGCTCTGTCCGAGCGGGAGCCCGGCGACGGTGCGGTCTACGTGGTGCGGTCGCGGCGCGCACTGATCGAGACCGACCTCCAGAGCGCGCTCACCCACGGCATGACCGCAGTCGAGCTCAGCCCGGAGAACCCGGACACCCACCTTCAACTGGCCAAGGTCCACGAGGCACGCATCCTGTCCACCTCCCTGGCGCGCGAGCCGCTCGACCCCGCCATGTACGAGGCCGCCCTCGCCTCACTCGAGCGGGCCATGGAGCGCCGCGTCGAGTACCGGGCAGGCGATTCGACGTGGAGAGAGAAGCTCGAGCTCGCGAAGCTCTTCAGCGCCTGGCCCGAGCGCCGAGCAGACGCCGGGGCCGCCCACCGCGAGGCGGTGGAGGCCGCGTTCGAGAGCGGTCGCGACGCCTCCATCCAGATCGCTCTGTCGGCATGTCAGAAGTTCGCCCAGCGCACGGGTGACCGCGAGCTCGTCCGCTGGAGCATCGAGAAGCGGTTGGAGGGCAATCCGGGGAACATCCGCGCCTGGCTGCGCCTGGCCGGTCTCCAGGGAGTGGACGGCGATCCGGGCGCCGTGTACGCCCGCCTATTGGAGGCGCAGCCCGACAACCCCGAGGCCCACAAGAGCTACGCCGAATACCTGGCGAGTCTCGGCCGGGTCGACGAGGCCGGGGCCCACCTCGAGGCGCAGGTCGAGGACAGCACCGATCCCACCCTCCTGATCGCCACCTGGGCGGAGATCCTCCGTGGGGCGCGGCGCCAGGAGGAAGCCCAGGCCATGCGCGTCCGCCTCCGGGAAGCGTACCCGGGACACCCGCGGGCGATCCTCTCCCAGGCTCGCGACGATCTCGACGCGGGCCGAACGGAGGAGGCCGCGGTGGCACTTCGCGACCTCGCGGGCCGCACCGATCGTGCCGATGCCCACGCGCTGCTCGCCCACGTCGAGCATCGCCTGGGGAACCGGCGCCAGGCGCTGGCCTCGGTGGAACGCGTGATCGATCTTGGGCGCAACGGCCCGTTCCCGCTGGCCGCCATGCGCCTGCGCAGCCAGATCCAGGCGGAGCTGCTCAACTGCGAGGACGCGATTCGCGGCTACGGCGCCATCGGGAAGACCGGCAACAAGCTGAATACGATGGACCGGGTCTTACAGGCCGGCTGCCTGTACGAGACGGGCCATCCGGACCTGGGACACTCCATCCTGTACAAGCTGGTCCGCGGCGAGCGAGCGCCCGCCTGGATCGTTCTCGTTTACGCCAGACGCGAGTCCGAGCGCCGTCCGAAGGTGGTGCGGGCGTTGCTCGAGGAGGTGCTCGCCCGCGACTCCGACCAGCCCATGGTCCTGGCGCTCCTGGCGCGGCTCGACGTCGCCGCCGGGCTCCCGGAGAAGGCGCTGGAGCGGCTGAACCAGGCGATTGCTGCAGGACCGGTGGCCGCCGACGTGATGTTCGAGCGGGCGCGCATCCTGGCGACGCAGGGCGACCTGCCGGGCGCGCAGAGCGACGCGCTCCAGGCCTTCTCGGTCCAGCCGGCCCTGCCCGGGCTGAGCGCGCTGCTGATCCGGATCTACTCGGCCCAGGGCCAGATCGACGAGGCCATCGCTTCGTTCGAGGAGGCCAACGCCGTCGGCGCTCTCGAGCCGCCGGCCCGGATGCTTCTGGCGCGCATGCACATCGCGACGAGCAATCGCCAGCGCGCCCTCGAACTCCTCGAGGAGCTGCTCGCCGAGAACGACGCTCTGGCCGGCGCCAAGAACGACCTCGCGTACCTGCTGGCGCTGGATTCGGTGGACCTGGACCGCGCACTGCGCTTGGGCCAGGAAGCACAGCGGGCGCTGCCGCGAATATCGCAGGTGGCGGACACCCTGGGCTTTGTCTACCTGAAGAAGGGATTGCACGAGCCCGCCCTCGAGCAGTTCCGCTATGCGGTGAAGCTGGGCTTGGAGCACGACGGCGTGCAGCCGGTCTATCACTACCACGCGGGCCGCGCGCTCCAGGAGCTGGGCCGGACCGAAGAGGCGGCGACCCAGTTCGAGGAGGCGCTGGCGCTCGACGCCAACTACGAGGACGCGGCCGCGGCCCTGCGCGCGGCGAAGCCCGATGCGTCCGACGAGCTGACCTCGGCCTCCTCCTCCTAGCGGCGTTCGCGCTTGCGCTGCGCGCGGAGTTGCACCAGGTCGGCCTGCAACCGCTCCTGGATGGGACCCTCGAGCTCGAGTGCCCGCTCGAGAGCGCGGATGGCCCCGTCAGTGTCCCGCAGCGTCTGATACGCCAGTGCGATCACGTGGAGCTCGAGCTGCGAGGGCGAGTCGTTGCGCTCGAGCCGCCGGATTTCCTTGCTGGCAATCTCCTCGAGCAGCGCCCGGAATCCGGGATGGTTCCGCATGGGCAGGTAGGCCGGCTCCTGGAGCAGGTGGTCCAGGCGGTTGTAGCCCCGGGCGTGCGCCGCGCGCAGATAGGAGACCGCCGTGTCCGCGTCGCCGATTCGGGCGGCCCGGGTCGCCTTGCGGGTGGCCGCTGCGGTTCCGTTCGGGTAGTGGAGCTCCGCATCGGCCATCACCCGATGGCCCGACTGCCAGATCGCGGCCCGGTCGAAGCTGCGCGCGCACAGCGCCACGGCGAAGACCAGCGCAGCGACGGTCGCCGTCCCCTCGGCGACGCGCCGCACCCGCTGTGGATCCCCGGCCCGCGAGGCGGCGCTGCGCTCGACCCACGCCGCCGCGTCGCCGCCGACGCACAGGAGGACACCGATCAGGCCGGGCAGGATCGCGTAGAGGTAGCGGTCCGCCATCGGGAACGGCAACGGCAGCAGTCCCGACACGGCCGCGTAGGAGGCGGTAGTCCAGGCCCAGTAGACCGCCTCGACCCGTCGGCCGCGGATCACGACGGCGATCCGCCCGCCGATCGCGGCCGCTGCCACCACCGCGCCCAGCCACCACGGGTCGAGCCAGGAGCGCACCGCCTCCGGCTCCTGGAAGGTGGAGAGACCGTACGTCGTGGTGGCCATGGCCAGGTAGCGCAGACCGATCGCGGCGCTCGAGCGAAGACGCACCAGCGGGTCCTCGTAGAGGGGCGCCACGTAGCCTCCCGTCTGGGAGAAGGCCGTGAGCTCGACGGCCGCGAAGACCGCGAAGCACACGCCCCAGACAGCGACCCACGTCCAGCGGTAGCGCCGTCGGTCCCCCTCGTGTGATGCGGGCCCGGCCAGCCAGGTCAGCATGACCAGGACCGGCAGTGCGAAGAGCGCGCTCGGCTTCGCGAAGAGCGCCACCACGAAGAGCAGGGTGGCGGGCACGGGGTGACGGGGCATGGCCAGGAGGGCGCCCAGCCCGAGCACCATGGCCGCCGGGCTCTTCAGCTGCGACATCCAGGCCACCGCTTCGACGTTCGCGGAGTGAGCGAGGAAGATCGCGCCGCCGATCACCGCCGCCAGGCCGGACTTCCCGTTGCGGCGGAAGAAGAGCACGATCAGGGCCGACGCCAGGGCATGAAGGACCACGTTGACGACGTGGTAGCCGTAGACCTCCTCACCGAAGACCTGCCACTCGGCCGCGTGCAGCATCAGGTGGACGGGCGCGTAGTTCTCGACGACGACCATGAGGACGCTCTTCGGGTTCCACATCTCGAGCAGATTCTCGACGGTCGGGTTGGTGATGTAGGGATTGGCGTAGATGTAGTGTTGGTCGTCGGAGATGAACTCGCCCTGGAGAGCCGGCTCGTAGACAACGAGCGCCAGGCCCGTAAAGCCGAGCAGCAGGAGGAGCCAGCTCCAGGCCCCGAGAGCCGGGGCCTCGGAACGGCCGGGCTCCGCGAGCTTTGACTTCTTCACGACATCACTCACGGAAGGCGGATCCGACGGTCCTCGTGGGGGACTTCGATCATACGCGAGGCCGCGGCGGAGAGCCCGCTCTACGGACAGCGCATGCGGTAGACCAGGCGCTGACGATCGGGAACCGGCTCGCCTTCGAGCCGGGTGCGGAGGATGCGGCGGAAGATCTGCACCCGCGCGAGGGCGGTCCCGGATTCGGGATCTGCGCCCGCCGCCCGACAGTAGTAGCCGGCGACCCCGCGATACGCCTCGGCGTACTCGCTCTTCGGGCCGTAGGTCAGCAGCCGCTCCCAGCGCCCGCTCCGATTGTAGTCCGCCCGCGATCTCGGCTGATCGAACAGCGGCGCGCCTCCGCGCTGGAGGTCTACGCGGGTCCCGTCCCCGCGTACGCCCACGATCACGTACCAGGTGGTCTGCCGCGGTGGACTGGGAGAGAACATGGACCAGGTCTGGCCCAGCCGCAGAGCCAGCCCCGGAACGGTGACCCAGCGCAGGACGGGTTGGCCCTCGATGGCTTCCCTCCAGCCTTCGTTCAGGGTCGCGGTGTTCCAGAACACGATGAAGGCCAGCGCCAGGGCGGCGGCGACGCTCAGCCCCCGGGACTGGGGCAGCGCGGCCCCCGTCGGCGCACGCCCGTCGGCCTGCCGAAGCGAGGCGAGGAGCGGACGCTCGCGCCCCCGCCCGCGCAACCGGGGCAGGAGCTCGTCCCAGAACCACGCCGGAAGGAACACGACGACAGTGAGCATCCCGATCCAGTTGAACAGCACGAGGTACACGGTGAGTGCGATGCCGAGGTGGAACGCGAAGATCGAGGCGGCGCCCACCAGGCGAGCGACCGTCGTGTAGCGCGGCGCGAAGAACAGGAGCGGCGCCAACAGCTCGAGGGCATGAGACCCGTACGTACCGAGGCGCAGGGCGCCGTCGAACTCGCGCAGCACGAATGCCAGCGGAAACGCGAACTGCTCCAGGTGGAGGACGTAGAAGATCGCGGTCCCGTCCGGGAGCCACTCGGGCCCCGTCTTGTGGAGCGCCGAGAAGAAGTAGATCACGGCGATCTGGATCAGGAGACCGGCGCTCGCCCAGGACAGAACCCGGTTGGTACCGGGCGGGGCACCCCGCCCGCGCGCGGAGTCCAGCGAGTAGCGCGCCCCGAGCGGGAGCAATGCGCACCAGAAGAGCATGAGCGCCAGGAAATTGTCCCCGCCGTAGTGGAGCAGGGGATTGCGGTTCTGGAGCGAGAGGGTGAGCACCCAGACGGCGACCGCACAGAACCGGGTGCGGTAGCCGAGCGCCATGCCCAACGCAAGGAGCGCAGCCAGCCCGAACAGGAGCGCCTGGAACTCGACCGAATCGCCGAGCAGATGGAGCGAGAAGAAGCGCAGCCAGCGACCCACGGGATGCGCCAACAGGTCCGCGCGCGGGAGAACCCCCTCTTCGCTGTAATGCTCGCGCAGGTCCGCGGCGCGCAGGGCCAGATCCGCCAGCACCAGCCCCGCGACCCCCACGCGGAACGCTGCGAGCGAGCGGAAGTCGATGGCGAAGAAGCGGGACACAGCCTATTCCGGCTCGTCGCGGCGGGGCTCCGGTCGCAGGAACGCGATGCCCAGGAAGCCGATCACGCTCAGGAGCGGCAGGAGGCTCGCCCAGCTCCCCGGGAACAGGAGCTCTCCCAGGTTGAACGAGTTCCAGCGCGCGTAGCGCGTGTCGGGGTACAGGACCTCGATCTCGCCGCCGGGTACGCCGATCGGGTGCACCGAGACCGGACCGCGCAGGTGGAAGCCGCTGACGCGCACCGTCTTGCCGGTGGCGACGGGCCAGTAGAACTCCACCAGCGGATTCTGGAAGCGCAGGCTGACCTGGGGATCGACCGCCGTGATCACCGTCATCAACAGGATGGACGGGATCGCCAGCAGCGCCGCCGCGCGACCGAGCCGGGCGAACGCGGGCGTGAGCGCCAGCGCGAGAAACGGAACCGCGGGCATGAGGTAGCGGGGGCCCATCATGCTTCCCCCCTGCCAGCCGTTCAGCGACGAGATCAGGAGCAGGTAGATCAGGCCCAGACCCGCGAAGACCAGCGCCTCTGCCCGGCGGGTCCCGGTCCCCGCAGCCATCCGGGCCAGCCCGTAGACGGAAAGGAGCAGGACCGGCGAGCTCACGAAGAGGCCGCGGTACGGGAGGAACAGGAGCTCTGCGATCACCGGGGGTCGCGGGGTCACGAACATGCCGAAGTACCGCGACCCAACCGTGGTGAACACGTCCATCTGGTGCTCGTGCACCAGCGTCAGTGGATCGTCGAAGCACGCCGCGTGATACGCGGCCAGGGCCAGCGCCGGCAGCACCCCGCCGGCAGCGAACCAGACGATGCGTGCCCGGGGTGCGCACGCCCAGAGCGCGTAGAGGCCGAGTCCGAGGGCGGTCAGGATCAGCGCGTAGTTCATGAACACGATCAGGCCGCACAAGGTGCCGGCGCCGAACAGCAGCGCGGGTGCGCGGTCTGCGCCACCCGGCTCTCTTCGCAGACTCAGCAGCAACGCGAAGGCGCAGAGCGAGAGCGTCGCGACGGGGACCGCGTCCAGCAGCAGGGTCCCGTAGGGGAACATCAGCGTCCCCAGGCCGAAAACCAGCGCGGCCGAGACGTGCGTTGCGAGAGACACGTCGGGGAAGAGGCGCAGCGAGATCCACAGGAACACCACGCCGCCCAGGGCGCCCAGCAGACCGACCGTCAGCCAGGTCGTCAGGTACAGCCCGACAGTCAGGGCGACCCAGGAGTCGGGATCGGCGCCGAGCGCGCGCTCCACTCCGTAGACGGCGGCGTATACGGCCGCGGCCAGGAACGACGTGCCGGGGGGCTTGTTCGGGTAGTAACGGCCCTCGTAGAGGCTGATGTCGAGGGTGTTGACCCGGGGTAGGCGGGTCGGAGGCTCGCCCGCGTCGGACATGAGGACCCGCTCGTAGCCGGCGCGGCCGTCGTCCTGGACCGTCAGCCGGTAGAGCAGGAAGTCGTTGATGGCGAGGGTGCCGTCCTCGACGATGGCGCGCGCCTGGTCGAAACGGCTGTTCTGATTCCAGCCTCCACCCTGATGGAAGTAGCCGTACGCGACGAAGAGGATCCCGAAAACGCCGACGGCGGCGCGGCGGTTGCGGCGCATCGCGTGCGGAGAATAGATCGGAAGGGCGCTGGGTTCCATCGCCTATACTGCGCACCCTGGTGAGTGGACGGGAGTGCGGGGCGTACGGGTTGGATCGGGGGCGGCTTTGGGCGCGGGCGCAGCTGTGGGTCGCAGCCGCCGTGCTCTCCGCCGCGCCGGGCGCGGCCGAGGCGCGCGACGCCACTCCGCTTCGCGAGGCGCTCCACGCGGTGGACCTGCGCGGCCACCTGGAGGAGTGGCCCGAGCTGACCCTCGTGGTCCGCGACCGGGCGCGGTTGGAGCTCGACCCCGAGGCGTTCGCCGCC
>JAPUKG010000166.1 GCA_027295775.1 Pseudomonadota bacterium | reverse complement strand
TTGCGATGCTTGATGTTGGCCCATTTGCTGTGACCGGCCATCGCTTAGTCCCCTAATCCCTCAGTCCCTTCCAGCTCGGCAAAGGTCGGGGCCACGGCGGGCTCGTCGCCGGCCTCGACCTGGCGGAGGTGGCGCCGACCGAGTTCGTGAACGAACCCATACAGTTGATCATACATCTGGCGCGGATCGACGACGCGCAACCCCCAGGTGCGCCTCTGGTCGAGGAGATGCTCCTCCTCGTAGACCGGATCCTCCATGATCTGCACCACCCGCCGCCACGCTTCGACGGCCGGCTCCCGCTCGCCGAGCCGCCAATAGGTGTCACCGAGGTGGCTGAGCACTTCCGGGCTCGGCTCCGCCACGGCGTCCACGGCCTCCTGGATCAGCCCCAGCGCATCCTCGAAGCGGCCCTGCTTGTAGCGCAGCCACCCGACGGTGTCGAGGACGTTCTCGTCGGCCGGCCGAAGCTCGAAGGCCCTTTCGATCCAGCCGATCGTCTCGTCGTCGTGGCGGCCGGCCTCGATCCGGCTGTAGCCGATGTTGTTGAGCGCGGTGGCGTGGTCCGGATCGAGCTGCAACGTCTCCCGAAGGAGACGGTCGACGCCGTCGTCGTCACCGATGATCGAGTACATCAAGCTGGCCTGGAACAGCGCCTCGGAGAGGCTCGCCTTGCCCCGGGGCCCGCCGAGGGGTCCGAGGGCCCCGCGGGCTTCGAGGTCGCGGATCAGCCCAATCGACGCCTCGGCCTGCCCGCCGGCGGCCGCGTCGCTGGCGAGCGTGACCGTCGCCAGGAATCCCCGGGCGCGGACGTCCAGGGGCGCTTCGGCCTGCATCCTCGCCCGCAGGACGCGACCTGCCGTTGCGTGCTCTCCCACGTCGACGAGGGCCTGGGCGAGGCTGCGCCAGGCCCGCATGGCCTGGGGCGACTCGTCCGAACCGCCCCGGGCCAGGACCACCGCCCGACCCACCAGGGCGTCGAAGCGCCCGTCGAGGATGCCCATCTGCGCCATCGCCCGCAGCCCCCATCCGTAGACCCCAAGCGGCGCGTCGGGAAAGCGCTCGACGGTGTGCTCGACCAATTCCAGCACCAGGGGCGCCCGGCGGTCTTCGTCATCGTCGAGACGAAGCGCCACCTCAATGGCGGCCCGCAGGTGCTCGAAGGTGGCCGGGCCGGCGTGATCGAGCAGCCAGTTGAGGCGCCCGATGGCCCGATCGGTCATGCCTGCCCGGCCGTAAAGGTCGGCCAGCTCCAGCTCCCGGCGAATGCCTTGCGGGCGGGCCAGGAGCCGCTTCTCGCCCAGCTCGAGCGCGGCCGCGGCCTGTCCCGTCGCGCGGTAGACCGTCTCGAGCTGGCGGCGAGCGGCATGGTTCGACGGCTCGGCCTCGAGCGCCTCGTCGAGGGTCCCTTCGGCCGCGTCGGCGCGACCCTGCATGAGCTGCACCCGCACCCACTGCTCCAGCAGGGCCGGGCTGCCCGGCCGCTCGGCGAGGCGCTGCTGCAGCCACCGTTCGGCGTCGGCCAGCCGATCCATGCCGGCCCAGGCGGTCACCGCGGCGATCAAGCTGGCAGTGTCGCCCGGGTCGCTGTCATAGAGGCTCAGGAGGCGCTCCAGGCCGTCCTCGAAACGTCCCTGCCGGAGCGCCTTCTGAGCCCAGAGAAGGGCATGCAGCCGGCTCTCGTGGTTCGCCTCGAGGAGCCTGCGCTCCGCTTGCCGCCGGAGGAACGGATCACTGAGGGGCCCTCGGGGACCGTAGAGGAAGACCAGGACCTCGTACGGTTCATCCCTGCCTGGGTCCAAGCCGACGGCCTGCTCCGCAAAGCGGGCGGCCTCGTCGGCATGGTGGTTGCGATCGGGTTGCGAGTCGAGGGTCATCGCATGGGTGGCATGGGCCCACGCCAGCTCGGTGAGGGCCTCGGCTGTATCCCCGGCCCGCTCGACGGCGGTGGTCGCCGCCCGCACCGCCAGCTCGGTCTGTCCCACCGAGCGGCGGGCGCGGGCGCGGACGAGCCACGCCCACGCGTCGTCGTAGGACCGGGCGGCACCGAGGGCCTCCTGGAGCAGCTGCGGCTCCCCGAGGTCTGCAGCGAGCTGGACGCGCAGCAGAGCCAGCACCTTGGCGTCGGGCCACGCGCGCTGGGCCGCGCGGCACACCTCCCACGCTTCTCCGAGCGCCCCGAGCCGGACCAGAAGGTGACTCTCGATCTGCGCCCGAGCCGGCGACGGATCCAGGCCACTCACGACCACCGCGGCGGTGGCGGGCCGGGGCACTGCGACCAAGAGCCGCTGGGCGTAGTCGCCGCCAAGCTCGGGGTCATCGCTCGCCAGCGCCACGGTGAGCGCCGCCGCCGCGCCCAGGTCGCGCTCGCCGAGCCAGCCGAGCAGCTCAGAAACGACGTCGAGGTCGCGGGGACGCAGGTCGATGAACGCCCGCAAGAGCTCCAGGGCCCGGCCGGGCGGCAGCAGGGCCGCCGCGGCCCGGGCCAAGCCGGACTCCTGCGGGTGGCGACGATAGAGATCGCCCATCGTCTCCGCGAGCAGATCGACGTTCTCAAGGTGCTCGGCGAGGTAGATGCAGAGTCGAACGTCGCGATTGCTGATCGAGGAAGGGTCGCTGCCCAGGGCAGACAGCAGCTCGCGCTGGGCGCGCGTTCCCCGACCGAGACAGAGGTTGGCGTAGATGAGCCGGGGCGGCAGCGCCGCCGGATCGGAGGTGGGCAGGGCGGCCGAGGACCCGTAGGCGGCCAGCGCCGCCTCGTACGCCTCGAGCCGGCAGTAGGCGTCACCGATCGCCTGCCACAGCGCGCCGCGCTGGCGGTAGACCGAGCCGAGCCGCCGCGGATAGAACGTCGTCGCCGGCACCCGCTCGATCTGCTCCAGGGCCGCCATGCCGGCCTCGATCGACGCTCGGTCGTAGCCAAGCCGGCCCAGCGCCACCGAGAGCGCGAACAGGGCCAGGGCGTCCCCGGCGGGATCGTGATCGAAGGACCCGCCCCCGATCAGCTTGCGGCCGAGCAGATCGACCGACCGCAGGAAGTCGCGTCGATCGGCGGCCCAAAGACCCGTCCTGAGCAGGGCCTCGGAGTTGTCCGGCTCGAGCTCCAGGAGCCGTTGGTAAATGTTGACCGCGCTCACCATGTCCCGGCGGGCCAGGTGGCTTCGGGCCAGCTCCTGCAGCACCGCCACGTTGTCGGGATCGAGCTTGAGGGCCTCCCGAAGCTCGAAGACAGCCACGAGGTGGCGGTTGTCCAGGGCGGCCTCCCGCCCCTTCACGTAGTGCCGCAAGGCCTTGTCGCGATCCACGGCGTCGGCGCCTCGGTCGACCCGGGGCGGGTCGGTGCGGTCGCCGATCGCGGCGCCGGGTCCGGCGAGGCGGGCGAGCGTCTCGTCGAGCCCCAGGGTCGCGTCGCCGTCGGCGGCGGGCCGCGGCCGCAAGATCCCGGGCTCGATCCCCGGGGGCACCGCGGGACGCGCGGCGCGGTGTTTCGACTCGACCTCGCGGCGGGCGGGCGGAGCGAGCCGGGTATGGGCGCCCGAGGTCGGCTCAGTCCGGCCGATGGTGATCCGGGCTCGCCGAGAATCGTCGGCCGTGACACAGCCGGCGAGGGCCGGGGCGCTCGCCAGGGCCGCCAGCAGCAGCGCGAGCCGGCGCCGCGAGCCGGCGCTCCCTCGGCCGCGAGCGTTCAGCGGCGCCGTGGTTGAGCGTGGCTTGACCATCACGAAGAGCAGGGGTAGTTCAGGAGGAGGCCTTGTCGGCCGCGGCGCTCGCCGCCCGCTTGGTCGCGGACTTGCTCCCCGAGGATCTCCTCGACGCGGCCCGCCGCCCCGAGGCGCTGCGGGTGGCGGCTTCGGCCTTGCCCCCCCCGCCGTCGATCCAGGCCTGCAACGCGTAGTGCACCGCGGCGCCGTCACCAGCCTTGATCTGCCGGGCCAGCCACGAGGAGAGATCGTCGACGTCGGCCGACGAGTCGGCGGCGCCGTTTTCGATGAGCGCAGCGCGGAGCTGATCATCGACCGGGATCCCGTGGGCGTCGTAGCAGAGCAGCATCACCCGG
>JAPUKG010000165.1 GCA_027295775.1 Pseudomonadota bacterium | reverse complement strand
CCCGGTCTTGCTGCAGGTCCGTGTACCAGGCTTCGTCGAAGGGTCGGCGCTGATCGGCGACGTGGAAGACGGGGGTCACGCCGTGCTCGACAAAGGCGGACCAGGCGCGCTCTAGCGAAGGGTCGGAGAGCGGACGGCCGTCCACCAGAGCCGGCGCGATCATGGCGAGCCGGACACCGCCGCTCCCGAGCAGGGCGAGCTGGGCTTCGAGCCAGTCGAGGTCGCGGAGCGAGAGGTGGGCCACGGGGTGCAGCCGCCCGCGGCCCTGCTGAACGACCTCGAGCGTCCAGCGGTTCCACGCCGCGAGGTTCGCAAAGAGGGAAGGCGGCGAGGCGTCCAGCGTGCGCTCCCAGGCCAGTCCGTAGTTGGGGAAGAGGACGGCCTCGTCGACGCCGAGAGCGTCCAGCTTCGCGGCGCGCGCATCCGGATCCCAGTAGTCCAGCGGCAAGGCCTCGTCGTAGCGCTGGAGCGGCAGGAGCCCCTGCCGCACCCGCTCTCGGCGCTCGCCGATCGCGTCGGTCTCTCCCGGCCACTGGACGTCGGCGAGCCCCAGCCGCCCGCCACGCCAGGTGAGCTGGGCCATGCCTGGCTCACCTGGCGTGGCCCAGCTCGTCATCGACGATCGCCAAGGCGTCCGCGCGGCGCGCCGGGTCGATGTAGCGCACCCAGAGGTCTCGGGGCTCGAACAAGTGCTGGTCGGAGTCGATCACACCGCTCATGGCCACCCCCTCCGCGCGTCGATTCTGCCACACATCCGGTGGAGCGCACCTCGTCTCCAACGTCCCCGATTTTGGGTGCCACGAACCGGTCCCAGCGGCCACTACCCGACATGAGCCTGATCTGTGCATGGTGCCAAACTGCGTTGACAGCGCGGTCTGCCGCCGCCGGGCGCAACCCTGCGCCCGGCAGCCACGGCATCTGCGCCGCCTGCCGGCGCAAGCAGCTCGAGGCCCTCAAGCTGGCCCGAGCCTCGCTCTAGCGACCCCCAGACCACCACCCTACCGACCCGGCCCCGATGGCCCCCGGTGCCCCCCTTTTTTGCCGGCCCGCGCCGGACGTGGCGGGGAGCAGAGTTCCCGTGATCTGGGACACATGGCAGAGCCGCCAGGGAGACGAACCAGTCGAACTACCAACCCCAAGAAGGGGCCCCCGATGTCCTCTCTCTATCTCTGGCCCGATCATCCGATTCCCTCTCTGCTCGTCCTGTGGCTCGCCAGCGCCGTCTTCCTCTGGGCGGCGCGCGAGCCGATGCTCCGGTTCATGACTGGCCTGCAGCAGGGACTGGAGCAGGGCTTTCGCGCACTCGCCGACGGCTGCGCGGCAGCGGCGCATGACCTGCGCGAGCGGAGCCGCGCGGTCCTGTTGGCGGCGGGGTCGCTCGACGCCCAGGGGAGGCTCGATCGAGAGTTCCACCGCGTCGAGACCGCGTTCTCCGAGCGACTCGGTCAGTACGCCAAGCTTCACCGCAAGGCGGACGATCTGCTTCTCAAGCTCGAGGCCGACTATCAATGCTGTGGGGATGCACCGCCTGAGGTGCCGGGCTGGAGCACGGCCATCGAGACGGTCTCGGGCATCGCCGCGGTGGGAGATCCGAATGTCCAGAAGGTGCTGGAGGGCATCAGGAAGTCGTCCCGCGATGCGGAGAAGAGGGCGCTGGCCGCCTATCGAGGTGACACGGCCATGCGCCACAAGATCCTCGCGCGGATGGCGCCCCACTGGAAGGAGATCCGGGGGCTCTTGACCCGAATGACGGCCAGCGTCGCGAAGGCGCTGGAGAGCAGCCAGCACATCAACGCCTATGTAGAGGAATACGAGAAGATCCGCGGCCAGGAGGAACACGCCGCACGAGCGCTCACATTCTCGGCGGTCAAGCTCTTCCTCGTGGCCCTCCTCGTGCTCGGGATCGCCTTCGGTGGGGCCTTCATCAACTTCCACTTGATCGCTCTGCCGATGTCCGAGCTGGTACCAGCGGGTGCCCGCGTCGGCGGCATGCCGGTGGCGACGATCTCGGCACTGGTCATCGTCCTGATGGAGATCGCGCTCGGCATCTTCATCATGGACATGCTCGGCATCACGGATCTCTTTCCCAAGCTCGCCGGGGTGCCGTCGTCGCGGCGCCGGGCGATCCTCGTGATCTCCCTTGGCGGTCTCTTCTTCCTGGCCACCGTCGAGAGCTCTCTCGCGGTTCTGCGCGAGCAGATCGTGGGGGCCGATGCGGCCCTCAAGCTCGCCCTGGCCGGTGCGCAGGACACCGTGGTGGGACAGGCCAGCGCCTCCCGCATCCCGGTCGTGGGGCAGGCGGTCCTGGGCTTCGTGCTCCCCTGGGTGCTGGCCCTGGTCGCGATTCCCCTGGAGATGTTGCTGGACGCCGGGCGCCACGTCGCGGCTCTGCTGGCGGTGGGAGTGCTGCTTGCGCTCGGTGCGGTGGCTCGGGCCCTGGGCGCCGTGGCGGGCCATACGATGAAGCTGATTCGGCTCGCCTACGACGTCTACATTGGAATTCCCCTGCGAATCGAACGGGTGCTGACTCGGGAGAACGGCCGCGCGGGCGGGAAGCGGCTCTCCCCCGATACGAAGAGCGAGAGCGAGGTGACGGCGTGAACGCGCGATGCCGATCGATCCGACTGGGGGCCCTGGCGACCGCGGTGCTTCTCCTCGGGTGCAGCGAAGCCCGGCGCTACGACCAG
Organism: Pseudomonadota bacterium; assembly: GCA_027295775.1. GTDB lineage: Bacteria > Myxococcota_A > UBA9160 > UBA9160 > UBA4427 > JAPUKG01. The sequence continues at coordinate 1,413 of JAPUKG010000165.1, read as the reverse complement.
GCGATCTGTGCGCTCGTGGATGTATCCGGCACGTACGCGGACCAGAAGGCCGAGGTCGCGAAGATCCTGAAGCGCGACGTACTGCTGGGCATGGTGCCGGGAGATACGCTGATCGTGATCCAGATCGACAGCGAGAGCTACGAAAGGGAGAACCTCGTTGCCCTCATGACGCTGGATCAGCGCCCCTCGAGGGCCAACGCGCAGAAGCTCGCCCTGGCCCGGAAGCTGGATCGATTCGCATCGAGCGAGGCGGGATCCAAGTACACGGACATTCCCGGCGCCATGATGCTGGGGAGCGAGTATCTCCGGGAGCAGCCGAGTGGAAGCCGCGTGATGCTCGTCTTCAGCGATATGCGAGAGGATCTGCCGCAGGGCAGCCGTCGCCAGCTAGCCGAGACGGAGTTCGAGGGCATCCACGTGGTGGCGCTGAACGTAAAGCGGCTGGGCAGCGACAACGCCGATCCACAGTCCTTCCGGGGGCGCCTGGTCGCCTGGGAGGACCGAGTGCGGGCGGCCGGAGCCCTCGGCTGGCGCACGTTCATGGACGCCGCGAAGCTGCCGGCCTACCTGGAGACGCTGCGGTCTTCCGGGGAGGGCGCGCCCACGGTCTGAGCAGGGGGCGGCGTAGCGAGTCAGGGGAAGATGAGGTGTAGGCCGTCCACACCGACCTGCACGATGCGATCGACCCTGCGGCCGTCGGGAAGATGGGCTCGGATCCGGTGCCGGCCCAGGGTGAGCGGCAGCTCCCCCAGTGGGGTGATCCCCACCGCGCGACCGTCGACTTCGATGCGGGCCCAGGGCCGCGCGTTGAGGCTCACGAGTGCGAGACGAGGCTCCATGGCGGTCGGAATCGCTGCCTCGGCGGCGATCTCCTGCGGAGCGGAGACCGGTGGAGCGAAGCTGGGAGGCGCGACCCGAGACGCGTGCTTCGTGGAGGAGCTCTCGGGAGGAGACGCAACGTCGCCGATTGGCGAGGCGGCGCCGAACCGGTGGGCGGCGAGGAGCGAGAGAGCAATCACCGCGACGACGCCCGGCGGCCCAAGCCATCGAGCCCCTCGACGACGTTCGCCCCGCGGTCGGGCAGCGGGAGTTGCCATGGCAGGCAACCTAGCCTGCTCGCCGGTGCGATCCCGTGGGCCGCCGCCCCCGAGTGGAGTCCGTCCAGCCTCGACCGCGATCCGCTGCCCCGGATTGGCCAGGATCTTCTGGGCACCGACGCCGAGTGCCGCCACCAGCGCCAGGACCCCGTCGCATCCGGCGCGGCTGTCGACCTCGAGGACGAGGCCTAGCCGAAGACCGCGTCGCGACGCCGCGGCAAGGCGACCGAGGCGATGTAGCGTCTCTCCTGGGATTCTGTCGGCATTGCGGATCAGGAGTACCAGCGCCGTGCCTCGGCTGGCGAGGTCCTGGACG
>JAPUKG010000164.1 GCA_027295775.1 Pseudomonadota bacterium | reverse complement strand
CGGTCCAGTCGCGCTCCGGGGAGACGCAGACGCGCGAGTTCCGCGCTCTCAATCCGCGCGGAAAGATCCCGGTCCTCCAGGACGGCGATCTCGTGCTGGCCGAGAGTGTGGCCATCGTCTCCTACCTGGCCACGAAGTTCGGCGCCGACCGGGGACTCATCCCCGCGGACGGCACGCGCGAGCGCGCGCTCTACGACCAGTGGTGCTTCACCGCCGCCATGGAGCTCGACGCCCACACCCTCTACGTGCTGCGCCGGCACGGGGACCTGGCGGCGCTCTACGGCGAGGCGCCCGCGGCGCTGGTGGCGGCGCGCGCCTACTTCGATACCCAGGTCGTGGTCGCTGCGGAGGAGATCGCCGCCCGCGGGCCGTTCCTGCTGGGCGACACCTTCACCGGTGCCGACATCGTGCTGGGCTCGTGCCTGGACTGGGCGCTCTTCTACGGGCTGGAGCTGTGCGCAGCGCTGGCGGGCTATCGGGAGCGGCTGTCCGGGCGGGAGGCCTACCAGCGCGCCTTCCAGGCGAACTTTCCACCCGAGGTGATGCAGGCGCTGCGGGCGCAGCGAGGCGGAAAGGCGGACTCGTGAGCGAGGCGGAAGCGGGCGCACTGGCGGGGGTACGGATCGTCGACGTGAGCCAGGTGATCTCCGGGCCGGTCGCGACGCGCATCCTCGGGGACCAGGGCGCCGACGTCATCAAGGTCGAGCCCCCGGTCGGGGACCTGACGAGGCACCTCGGCGGCGCGGGCCGGGGAATGTCGCCGATCTTCGCGACCTCCAACAGGAACAAGCGCTCCGTGGCCATCGACCTCAAGCAGTCGGCGGGCGTCGATCTGTTGAAGCGGCTGGTGGCCAGGGCGGACGTCTTCGTCCAGAACTTCCGGCCGGGCGCGGTCGAACGCCTCGGCTTCGGCGAGCCCGAGCTGCGCGAGATCCAGCCGGACCTCATCTACGTGTCGATCAGCGGGTTCGGCGAGACCGGGCCCTACGCCCACAAGCGGGTCTACGACCCGGTGATCCAGGCGCTCTCGGGACTGACCGCGATCCAGGGCGGGACGCGGGGCCGGCCCGAGATGATGCGGCTCATCGTCCCCGACAAGGTCACCGCGCTGACGGCGGCCCAGGCCATCACGGCCGCACTCTTCGCCCGCACGCGAACCGGCCGGGGACAGCACCTGCGGCTGGCGATGCTCGACGCGGTGATCGCGTTCATGTGGCCCGAGGGCATGGCGTACCACACCTTCGTCGGGGACGACGTCGCCCACGTGAAGGCACCGGCCCGCCGCGATCTCGTCTTCGAGACGCGGGACGGCTACATGATCGTCGGCACGGTGGCCCACCGCGAGTGGGTGGGCTTCTGCCAGGCGGCGGGCGTGCCCGAGTGGCTCGAGGACGAACGCTTCTCGTCGGCCGCGGGCCTGATCGCCAACGCCGAGCCCCGGCTCCAGCGGATGGGCGAGGTGCTCGAGACGCGCACGACCGCGGAGTGGCTCGAGGTTCTCGACGCGCACCAGGTTCCCTGCGCGCCGGTGCTCTCGCGCGAGGAGCTCGTGGACCATCCCCAGGTGGTCGAGAACCGGATCATCGTGGAGAGCGAGCATCCCCACGCCGGGCGCATGCGCCAGGCGCGGCCCGCGGAGCGGCTGGAGGGGAGCCCGTCGGGGATCTTCCGGCCCGCGCCGACCCTGGGGCAGCACACCGACGAGGTGCTGGCGGAGATCGGCCTCGGCGAGAGTGAGATCGAGGAGCTCCGGCGGAAGGAGACGATCTCCTAGCGGGGGTCGAGCATGCCTTCGACTGTGAAGATGCCCTCGGGCAGCAGGGCGTCCTGCTCGTGGGTGTCCACCAGGAAGTGGGTGGTGGAGAGATCGCGGTGGTCCCGCATCATGGTTTCGTGGGCCACCCACGTGTCTCCGTGCTGCAGGTTCCAGCGCGGATCGGTGGTGAGCTCCTTGCGCAGGCGCCCGCCCCGCTCGTAGGACAGGACCTGGAGCGGCAGGCAGCTCTCCTTGTCGATGTAGGAGACCACCCGCTCGTAGCTCGAGTCCTCGGGCCGACTCTCCACCACGTACACCGGGCGCAGGTCGAAGCTGCTGTCTTCGAGCTGCCGGGTATCGCCGGGCACCTGGAAGCCCTGGAGGTACTCGAAGTCCTCGTAGGTGAAGTCGGTTCCGAACAGGTTCCCCCCGCGGGCCGAGCCGGTGATCCGGCGCGGCGTTGCGAACTCGGTAGACGCGAGATAGAGCTCGTTGGGTCCGTCGCGCTCGATGATCAGGAATCCGGCGCCCTTCAGATCGTCCGGCTCGACGAAGCGGATGAGCAGGCGCCGGAGACCGTCGTCGCTCCGGTGGCCGAGCATCTTCACCATGATCTTGCGCTTGGTGCCGGCGCGGTCCCGGGTGGTGATGCGAATGGCCCGCACATTGTCCGGCTCGGGCACGTTGCGCTCGATGCACGCCCGGACCTGCTCGGGTGTCCGGTCATCCGCCTCGCCCGCAAGGGCGTGGGAGGGGGAGAGGAGCAGGAGCAACGAGAACGCAGATGCGGGCGCCTTCATCCGGGTGCAAGCGTACTGTCGCATCCCCGAAGCGCAATCCGCGGGCGCGGGGCCTCCTAGTCCTCGACGGCGATCGCGGCGCTCCACGGTTTGCCCGCCTCGCCGAGGCCCACCAGCACCTGGAAGACGCGCCCGTCGACCTCGAGGGTGGCGAGCGGCGCGAGTGCTGTGAGCCGCTCCGCCGGCTGCTCGGGAGCGCTGGGAGCGCTGCCCCGGAGCGCCGTCGAGATCGCAGCCTGGGCGCGATCGGGGAGGCCGGCGATGGAGGCGCGATCGCAGCCCGAGTAGGGGAGGGCGACGACTGCGGCGAGCGCAATGCAGAACGAGATCCCGTAGCGATCCATCGGCCCCTCCCGCCGAATCCGAGCTCCCCCTCTTCATCGGCCCGCGCCGGCGAGGCCTGAAGCCGCGCCCCGAGAAGTGCTGCAGTTCCGGCAGCTTCTGGCCGATCGTCCGTCTGCTTCGGCAGCGAGCCTCCGCCGACGTCACCTCACTCCCTATAGGGGGTACTCCTCATGGGGGTGATGAGGATGAGATTCACACGCATCGCGTGCGTCTTGATCTGTGCGCTGGCCCTCCCGGGCCTGGCGGTCGCGACACCGCTCGTACCCGGCGAGATCCTGGTCCTGGGCAGCAGCGCTGCGGGCGACGGGATCATCCGCGTGGACCCGGGCTCCGGTGACCAGACGCTGCTGGCGTCGAGCGGCACGGCCGCCTTCACGGACTTCGCGGTCACCGGGGACGGCGACCTCTTCGCCACCACCGCCGACGCCGTCGTGCAGGTGGATCCCATGACCGGCGTGCGGACGACGATCAGCTCGGGCGGCTCGATCGTCGACCCGATCGGGATCGTGGCGCACGCCGGAGCCCTCTTCGTGCTGACCGCCACCGAGATCGTGCGGGTGGACGTGGGCACGGGCGTCCAGACCTCGGTCTCGTCGGGCGGCTTCATCGGCGATCCTCGGGACCTGGGCGTCGACGCGTCGGGAGACCTGATCGCCCTGGACACCGTCTTCCTCGGCGGACGTGGCCTCGAGCTCTTCACGATCGACATCCTGACCGGCGACCAGACCCTGATTCCGGCGCTCGCAGCGAGCCTTCCGGACCCGTCCGGGCTCGGCGTGGCGGACTCCGGGGAGCTCCTGGTCTCCGACTTCAGCCAGGCGCAGACGGTAGGCGCGGTCGATCCGATCACCGGCAACGTTCTGCCCGCGACCCAGAGCGCCCTGGTCATCAGCACCGACACGCTCGTCCTCGACGTGGCCGTGGACGCAGACGGCCGCTTGCTGATCCCCGTGCTGGTGGTCGGGGGGCCCGATCTCCTGGTCCGCGCCCAGGCCGGTGGCCCAGGCACCGAGATTCTGACCGAGGGCCTCTTCCGCGAAGTGGAGGTCGTGCCCGGGAGCCCCGTGCCGGAGCCCACCGCCGCGTTCCTGTTCGGCGCCGGATTGCTCGTGGCCCGCGGAGCCGTGAGGCGGCGCGCCCCGGTCCGCTGAGCCCGCAGCGGGGGTATCGTTCCCTCGCGTGTCCAACCGACTCCTGCGCGCAGCGACCCTCGCCTACCTGGCGCTCCTGATCCTGGCGATCTGGCCGTTCGAGAGCACGCCGGTGCTCGGTCCGCTCCAGGGCGTCCTCTGGCGGTCCTTCGAGCGCGCCGGTCTCTACCCGGGCCAGGCGATCTTCAAGAACTCGATCCACGACGCCAAGCTGGCGTCGCACTGCCACGTGGTGGAGGGAGAGGGAAGCGACGGAACCACGCGCATCCTGTGGCAGCCCGAGTGTCCGCCCGTCGGCTTCCAGCTCGGCACGGACTATGGCGACGTGGTCCTGCAGCGCATCACGCGCAGCGCCCCGGTCGCAGACCTGATGCGCATGGTGCCCAGGCGCGCGCGCCAGCCCATCTCCGTCCGGCGCTTCGCGGCGATCGGCGACTTCTTCTGTCACTCGCCCCTCGTCGAGGGGGGACCGTTCGAGCGCGTGACCCTTCGCCAGCGGCGGAACCTGCGAAGCTACGCGAGCGGCGCCTGGCTGGTGCGGCCGGAGCTGGTCTGCCGCTTCGACTGTGCGCCCGGACGCGTCCCGCTCCCGCGCTGCGACTTCCCGGAGCTGCCCGAGGGCTCGCCCGGCCGTTCCCGGTCGCCCGGGGAGCCGCCCGGTTGAGGGGGCCCCTGGGACCGACGCGCGCAATCGAGCGCTTCTTTGCGCCGCAGCCCATGCAGGCCCTGGTGGTGTGCCGCATCGGCTTCGGCCTGATCCTGTTCGTCTCGTACGCGGCCAAGCTGCCGCGCTTCCAGATGCTGTTTGGCCCCGACGGCGTGGGCGGGTCCGCGTCCCTCGAGCGCTCGGTCCTCGCCGACGTGTGGACCCCGCTGGCCGGTCCGTTCGGGCTGCTGCGCTACGTCCCGTCTTCGGAGCTGGTCTGGCTCCTGGCCGGCGTCGTGCTCGCCGCGTCCCTCTGCTTCGCGCTCGGGTTCCGAACACGGACCGCCGGTGTCATCGCCCTGCTGCTGCACCTGCTCTTCCACGCGCGCAACGAGTACGCCTTCTACGGCTGGGCGGTCATGATGAAGCCCTACATGCTGTACGTGATCCTTGCGCCGGTCGGCCGCTACGCCTCGATCGATGCCTGGCTGCGCCGTCGGCGCGACGGCACGCCCGCACCCCGCCAGTGGATCGGCCCGGCCGTGCCCCTGCGTCTGCTCCAGGTGCACCTCTGCACCATGTACGCTGTGGCGGGCTGGGCCCGCCTGACGGACCCGGGCTGGCTGGGCGGGGAGATGCTCTTCGTGGCGCTCACGGACCGCCGCTTCGCCCGGCTCGACTTCGACTGGTATCCGTACAAGACCTGGCTGACCGCGGCCTCGTACTGGGCCTTCGTCGCCGAGCCGCTCGCACCCTTCCTGCTCTGGATCAAGTGGGTCGGCGCGTTCTGGGCCCTCGGACTCATGTCCCTGCACCTGGGTCTCGAGCTCTTCGCCAACGTCGGCTGGTGGCAGTACATGATGATGACCGGCCTGGTGGCCTTCCTGCCGCCCGACTGGGTCGCCGCCGCATTTCCCAGCCTTCGAAGACCAAGCTCCTAGTGGACCTGACGCGCCCGTTTCCGCAGGGAACCGAGCGCCGCTTCCATCTTTCGGGCGCTCTCGTGCTCCGGAGCGAGGGCGAGGAAGCGCTCCAGGTCGGCAACGGCGGCGCCGAAGCAGTCGAGCTCCCGGTAGAGGAGGCCCCGGTCGCGGAGCTCGAGCGCCGAGTCCGGCGCCAACAGCAGGATGCGGTCGCAGCAGCCGAGGGCGCTCTCCAGCTCGCGCCGCCCCACGTAGGTCTGCTTCAGGTTCGAGAGCATTCGCACCAGGATCTCCTTGTTGGCGGCGGGACGCAGCACCTCCGGGCCGAACGGCGTCGAGGCGCCCATCACGCTTCGAAAGCGTTCCTCGCACTGGTCGTGGGACAGGACTGCGCCCGAGAACGCGTCGACCACCACGTCCACTTCGCCCACGCCTGTTCCCGCGCCCGCGACGACCACCAGGAAGTGGCCGGGGAACGAGATCCCGGACGCGTCGAGGCCGAGCCGCCGGGCCACGTCCACGAACACCACGGAGAGACTGATGGGGATGCCGAGTCGTCGGTCGAGGACCTCGTTGAGGAAGCTGTTGCGCGGGTCGTAGTAGTCCTCGCGATTGCCCGAGAGGCCGTGCTCCACGAAGAGCCCGCGGTTCAGCCGTTCGACCCGACCCCGCAGCGTCCCGGCCGCGGCGACATCGGCTTCGAGGGAGCCGGCCATGGCGGCGAGCCGGTCCAGGTACGCGCCGATGTCGAGACCGGGATAGGCCTCGGCGGCGATCCAGAGGGCGGCCTCGGCCAGGTCGATCTCGGCGTCGGGGAGTCGCGCCAGCCGGGCGAATCGATCGCGCGGGTCGGGGACGGCCATCTGCGGGTCAGTCCCGGGACTCGGGCACCACCTCGTGCGCCCGACGCTCGCCGTCCCGACGGATCACGATCACCACGGGCTCTCCGATCTCCAGGGACTCGATGGCAAAGGTGTAGTCGTAGATATTCTCCACCTTGCGTCCGGCGAGCTCGACCACCACGTCGCCGGCCCGCAGGCCCGCGCGCTCGACCGGGGCGCCCTCCGCCACGCCGGAGAGCCGGACGCCGTCCGCCCGGTCGTAGGCGTAGTCGGGGATCGAGCCCAGGTAGGCGCGCAGCGCGCCGCGCGGCACCGCGCGGCGTGGCCTCTTCATGGCCCGGTAGTCGGGCGTGGACTCGAGCCGGGCCAGTGACTCGGACAGCCTCGCCATCAGCCGAGCTACGTCGCGAAGTCCCCCATAGTTGAGCCGGTCCGCCAGGTCGCGGGGCGTGTGGTAGTCCTCGTGCACACCGGTAAAGGCGCTCAGTACCGGGACGCGCTTCAGGTAGAAGCTCGTAGCGTCGGTGGGCAGGAAGCTGTCATCGCGGGGCGCCACGGCCAGGCCCAACGGAGCGCTGGCGCGCTCGATCAGCCCCGGCCACGCGGAGCTCGAGCCCGCGCCGTACAGGTAGAGCTCGTGTTCCATGCGCCCCACCATGTCCAGGTTCAGGTAGGCGGCAATGGAGGACGACAGGCTTGCATGGGGGTCGTCCGGGTTTCCCAGCCCGTCGGCGAAGTGCTTCGATCCAAGCAGGCCGAGCTCCTCTCCCGACCAGGCGGCAAAGACCACGTCGCGCGCCCCCGCGAGTCGTCCCGCGTCGCGGGCATCCGCGAGGAGCTGGGCCATCTCCAGTACCGCCGCCACGCCGGAGGCATTGTCGTCGGCGCCCCGGTGGATCTCGTGCTCCTCGCCCGCCCGGGCAAGGGAGGTCGCGTTCTTGCCCCGTCCCAGGTGATCGAGGTGCGCGCCGACCAGGACGAAGCGCTCGCTGGGCTCCTCCCCCATCCGCAGGCGACCGATGACGTTGCGTCCCGCGCTGCGCTGCAGGCGCAGGTCGATGCGCGCGCGCAGGTGCACGCCCTCGAGAGGGAAGCCCGGCACGGTCTCCCCGGCATCGAGGTCCCGCTGGAGCGAGTCCAGGTCGTGCCCGCCGCCGCTGCCGAGCAGCGAGCGGGCCGTGTCGTCGGAGATCGATACGGCGGCAATGCTGGTCCCGGCCAGGGAGGCGTCGAAGGCGAGGGGGACGAGCGGATCGCGCACCTTCGAGCGCGGCCCGCTCACCACCAGGAGGCCTCGGGCGCCGCGGTCCCGAGCGAGCATGGCCTTGTAGCGAAGGCTCGCGTGGCGCCGATGCCGCCAGCCGCCTTCGGTCTTCGGCGCATAGCGCAGCACCAGCACCCACTTGTCCGTGACGTCGAGGTCCGCGTACGAGTCGATGCCGGGTGCGTCCACCGTCTCGGGCACCACCATGCCGTAGCCCGCGAAGACGACCGGCGACGCCTCCACCTCGCCCACCCGGGAGAAGGCCAGCGGCCGCCAGTCGCGCTCGACCGTGAAGGACGCGTCGGCGCTGGCCAGCTGGCTGTTCGCGCCCAGCGCCACGCCGGCTGTGAAGCCGAACTGCTGGAAGAAGGTGTTGCCGTCGCCGGCGGGCTCCAGTCCGTAGGCGCGGAAGGAGCGGGCCACGTAGCTGGCGGCGATGCGCTCGCCCCGGGTACCCGTCAGTCGGCCCTCGGCGACGTCCGAGGTGAGGGCGTCGACGTGGGCGCGCAGGTCGACGGCGTCGATGGCGGCGGCGGTGTCGCGGGGCAGGGGCAGGAGCGGTGCCACCTGCGCGGTCTCCAGGCCGGGCAGTCCGAGGGCGCGCCGGCTCGCCGCGGCGTCCCAGTCGGCCAGGAAGATCTGGGAGCGGCCGTTGGCGCCGCGCTGGCTGGTCCAGGCCAGCACCGATCCGTCCGGGGAGAAGGCCGGGAGTCCATCGAAGTCGGGCGAGCGCGTGACGCGCACCGGCTCGCTCCGGCCCTCGGCGTCCACGAGGTAGAGCTCGAAGTCACCCATCCCGTGCAGGTTGGTACTGAACAGGATCGTGTCGCCGGACGGGTGATAGAAGGGAGCCCAGGACAGGGCGCCCAGCCGCGTGATCTGGCGAACGTCACTTCCGTCCACCTTCATGGAGTAGATCTCGGCGGTGACCCCGTCCTCGGAGAAGCGCCGCCAGACGATCCGGCTGCCGTCCGGACTGAAGAAGGGGCCGCCGTCGTAGCCCGGCGAGGTGGTGAGCCGGCGCAGATTTCCACCCCGCGAGTCGACCGTGTAGAGCTCGATGAAGGCCGAGGGATCCGATGCCAGCCGCTCGTGGTCCTGCGCCGAGAGCGCGCTGGCCAGGATCGGGTCGTAGGCGTGGCGGTTGGAGGCGAACACCACCGTCCGGCCGTCCGGCGACCAGGAGGCCTCGGCGTCGTAGCCGGGGGCCGCAGCCAGGGCCCGGGGCGGCGAGCCGTCCAGGTCGGAGCTGTACAGGTCGAAGTCGGGGTCGTAGTCCCAGGCGTAGCGCCGAGTCTCGCCGGCCTCGCGACGCGCCAGCTCCTCCTCCTGCTCGGCGCGAGCGTTCGCAGCGGCGTGGGTCGAGGCGAAGAGCACGCGGCTCCCGCCAGGGTGGATCCACGCGCAGGTGGTCTTGCCGATGCCCGGCGAGACGCGCTCGACGTCGCCCGTGGTCAGGTCCATGCGATAGATCTGGTAGAAGGGGTTCCCGGGCTCGCGCTCGCTCTGGAAGACGATGCGCCGGCCGGCGGGGCCGAAGTAGCCCTCGCCGCTGCGGCGGCCCTCGAAGGTGAGCTGACGGATGCGCGAGAGCAGCGGCTCGGACCGAGACTGGGGGTTCGCGGGAGCGGCGCCGTCCGGCCCGGACATGCGAGGCGGGGCGGCGCCGGCGCACGCCACGGCGAGCAGGCCGGCTGCACCCGCGAGGCGCGTCGAGGTTCGTCTGGAGGAAGGCACGCGCGGCGAGGGATACATCAGCGGACCGGTCTGCGCCCGGACCTGGAATGGGACGGCCGGAGCCGGTT